>CAMWSA010000118.1 GCA_947176785.1 uncultured Lachnospiraceae bacterium | reverse complement strand
CCCCCAGCACCCGCCACCCCCCAGGATCATCAGCATGCAGCAGTGGTGATCGCAGGCGAGGAGCTGGCTGGTGTGCAGGACGCTGTCGTGCAGCAGGGGGCTCAGCAGCAGGCAGCCGGGCAACAGACACCGCCCCAGCCCATGCAGAGGGCTATCCCCCGGGATTCGGCACAGGCGGTTCCCCATATGCAGGCATCTGCGTCGGGATGGGCCTGCGGCTGTGGCAAGAAGGACAATATGGGTAAGTTCTGTGAGGAGTGCGGCAGCAGGAAGCCCGAGAATGCAGGCTGGACCTGTGGCTGTGGTGCGGTGAATCAGGGCAGGTTCTGTACGGAGTGCGGTGGCAGAAAGCCTGCAGGCGCATCTCTCTACAGATGTGACAAGTGCGGCTGGGAGCCGGAGGATCCCGCACATCCGCCCAAATTCTGCCCGGAGTGCGGAGATCTATTTGACGACAGCGATATCGTGTCATAGAACCTTCGGTTAAGGCAGGAAAGCGCTGGCGGGGCCATAATGGCTGCGCCAGCGTTTTTGGGTGTACCCGACGCGAGGGCGCAGCGGATGTCCGGGCCGGCGACCCGAGTTGTCCTGGCAGGCGGCGGGGGTATGGAAAAGCGTTATGGAAATCGATGCTATATGGATTAAAACCGCATAGTGCGGAGAATGGCGAGAGAATGAGTATATATGACACTTTAAACGGAGAACAGAAGGAGGCGGTCATGACGACGGAAGGACCGCTGTTATTATTGGCGGGTGCAGGATCTGGAAAGACCCGGGTACTAACCCACAGGATAGCTTATCTGATAGACGAGATGGGAGTCAATCCCTGGAACATACTGGCTATTACATTTACCAACAAGGCGGCCGGGGAGATGCGGGAGCGGGTGGACAATATTGTGGGTTTTGGCGCGGACCAGGTGTGGGTGTCCACTTTCCACTCCACCTGTGTGCGTATTTTGCGCAGGTATATTGACAGGCTGGGATTTGACAATCATTTTACCATCTATGATACGGATGACCAGAAGACCATCATCAAGGACGTGTGCAAGCGGCAGATGATTGACACCAAGCTGCTGAAGGAACGCGCGGTACTGTCCGCTATTTCTTCCGCAAAAAACGAATTGGTTTCCCCCACCGAGTATGAACTGCAGGCTATGGGAGACTTCCAGAAGAAAAAGATTGCGGCGTGCTATAAGGATTACCAGCGGGAACTGAAAAAGAGCAATGCCCTGGATTTTGACGATCTGCTGGTGATGACGGTGGAGCTTCTGAAAAGCTGCCCGGAGGTTTTAAACCAGTACCAGGAGCGTTTTCGCTATATCATGGTGGACGAGTACCAGGACACCAACACGGCGCAGTTTGAACTGATCCGGCTGCTGGCTGACAAATACCGCAACCTCTGCGTGGTGGGCGATGACGACCAGTCCATCTATAAGTTCCGGGGGGCCAATATCCGCAATATACTGGATTATGAGAAGGTGTATCCGGAGGCCCGGGTTATCAAGCTGGAGCAGAATTACCGGTCCACAGGCAATATCCTGGACACCGCCAATGCCGTGATCCGCAACAACAGAGGGCGCAAGGAAAAGACTCTGTGGACGGCAAAGGAGAAGGGAAGCAGGATTCATTTCCGGCAGTTCGACAATAGCTATGAGGAGGCGGAATATATCTCGGATGATATTGCGGCCAGGGTGCGCAAGGGTGAGGCGCACTATGGCGACTGTGCCATCCTCTATCGCACCAACGCCCAGTCCCGTATGCTGGAGGAGCGGCTGGTGGTGGACGGCATGCCCTACAATGTGGTGGGAGGTATCAACTTCTATGCCAGACGGGAGATAAAGGATATCCTGGCCTATCTGAAAACCATTGACAACGGCAGGGACGATCTGGCGGTGAAGCGGATTATCAACGTACCCAAGCGGGGCATCGGAAACGCCACGCTGGACAAGGTACAGAGTTATGCGGACATGCGGGGCATCACCTTTTACCAGGCTTTGGAGCAGATGGACCAGATCACCAGCCTGGGCAAGGCAGCGGCCAAGCTGGAGCCCTTCGTAAAGATGATTCAGGTGTTCAAGGCCAAGGCGAAATATTATGGCATAGTGGATTTGATTCATGAGATCATGGATACCATTGACTACGAAGCGTACTTACAGAGCCTTGATGACGAGGATAACAATGACAGGATGGAAAACGTGGAGGAATTCTTAAACCGGGCTGTATTCTATGAGCAGACTCACGACGAGATATCCCTCAGCGAGTTCCTGGAGGAGATTGCGCTGGTGGCAGATATCGACAGCCTGGAAAGCGGCACGGACCGTATCCTGCTGATGACACTGCACAGCGCCAAGGGGCTGGAATTTCCCCATGTGTATCTGGCGGGCATGGAGGACGGCCTTTTTCCCGGCTATATGTGCATCACTTCGGATGACCCGGGGGATCTGGAGGAGGAGCGCAGGCTGGCCTATGTGGGAATCACCAGGGCACAGGAGGAGTTGACTCTGACTTACGCCCGAAGCCGGATGATACGGGGGGAGAACCAGTATAATCCCGTGAGCCGCTTTGTGCAGGAGATCCCGGGGGAACTGCTGGACAATACGCCGCCCGGGAAAAAGGTTATGGATGTGGGCGGCCCTGCGGGGAGCGGGGATTTCCGTCCTAAAGCGATTCTGCGGCCCAGGGTGACACCCAGGGAGAACAAGCCCTATATCGCCCAGGGTATCGGGGGCCTGAACAAGATCGCCGGGATCACCAAGGGGGACAGCATGGAGACTCTGGGAGAGTTGGAATATCAGACGGGGGACAGGGTGCGCCATATGAAATACGGGGAGGGCACGGTGACGCAGATTGCCAAAGAACCCCGGGATTACAAGGTTACAGTGGAGTTTGACAGGGCCGGGCAAAAAATTATGTACGCATCTTTTGCAAAACTAAAAAAAGTGTAGTAAATTGATTGCATTTGTGGTATTCTATTCTTAACAACATATCAGAAAGGATGATTGTGATATGAATATGACAGAATTGAAGAAATTGAGTGAGTTGCTGGGCAGCAAGAAAGAGGAGGAGAAGACGGGCAATACGCTGGTGTGGGTTCTGGCCATCATCGGTGCAGTGGCAGCGGTAGCCGCCATCGCCTATGCGGTGTACCGCTACTTCACTCCCGCTTATCTGGAAGACTTTGAGGATGATTTTGAAGACGAGTTCGAGGATGAGGACGACGAGGAGGATATCTTCGAGGACGAGGGAGAAAACTAAAGGGTTATCAGTGAGGTAAGCATGAAAAAAGGACAGGTATATACTGGAGTTGTGGAGCGCGTGGAGTTTCCGGACAAGGGCATCGTAAGGGCCGGAGAGGGAACCTGCGTGGTAAAGAACAGCCTGCCCGGACAGAAAGTTTCTTTCCTCGTAAATAAAGTGCGGCATGGGAAGGCGGAAGCCAGGCTTCTGGAGGTGATAGAATCATCCCCTCTGGAAACCGGCGATCCGTGTTCCCATTTTGGCTTGTGCGGAGGCTGTACTTATCTGTCCCTGCCCTATGAGGAGCAGCTGCAGATCAAGGAGCGGCAGGTGAGAGAACTGCTGGAGCGGGCGCTGGAGGGGCAGAAAGAGCCCTGGCAGTGGGAGGGGATTAAAGGATGCCCCCAGCCCTATGCCTATCGGAACAAGATGGAGTTCTCCTTTGGGGACGAGGTAAAGGACGGCCCTCTGTCTTTGGGCATGCACAGGAGAAACAGCATGTATGACGTGGTACATGTGAAGGATTGCAGGATCGTGGACGGGGACTACCGGAGGATTTTGAAGACCGTGCTGACCTATTTTCAGGAGAAGGGCACCGGCTTTTACCACAAGCTGCGGCACGAAGGCTTTTTGCGCCATCTGCTGGTGAGGAAGGCAGCCAGGACAGGCGAGATCCTGGTGGCGCTGGTGACTTCCTCCCAGGCACCTGTGGGCGGCGTCCATGGGCAGACGGGGGATAAGGCAGAGATCGGAGCGCTGCTGGAGGGCTTTCGGGCATGTCTGCTTCAGATTCAGGAGCAAGGGAGGCTATCCGGTGTGCTGGCGGGGATTCTACATATTACCAATGATTCCCTGGCGGATGTGGTGCAGAGTGACCATACGGAAATTCTGTATGGACGGGATCATATCTATGAAGAACTGCTGGGGCTGCGGTTTAAGATTTCCACTTTTTCCTTTTTTCAGACCAATACTTACAGTGCCGAGGTGCTGTATGAGACAGCCAGGGAGTATGTGGGGGAGTTGGATGATCAGGAAAAGCTGCTCTATGACCTGTATAGCGGCACGGGCACTATTGCCCAATTGATGGCAGCGGCGGCAGGCCGCGTCGTTGGTGTGGAGATTGTGGAGGAGGCCGTGGAGGCTGCCCGTGAGAATGCGGCGCTAAATGGTCTGCGGAACTGCGAATTTATCGCCGGGGATGTGCTGAAAATACTGGATGAACTGACAGAGAAGCCGGATCTGATTATTCTGGACCCGCCCAGGGACGGCATTCATCCCAAGGCCCTGCCCAAGATCATCGGTTATGGTGTGGAGAAGATTGTATACATCTCCTGCAAGCCCACCAGCCTGACAAGGGATTTGGAAGTGTTCCTGGAAGGCGGGTATCATGTGGAGCGGGCCGTGGCGGTGGATCAGTTTCCGTGGACGGCGAATGTGGAGACGGTTGTTCAGTTGTCCCAATGAAAACCAGATGATGTAATAGAGGTAGATTTAGACCTAGACGAACTTGATATTACTTCATCAGAAACAAAAGCAACTTATCAGGAGATAAAGCAGTATGTAATGGATCACACAGGTCTTTCGGTATCAAATTTATATATTGCACAGGTGAAACAGAAGTGAGGGTTTGATATGCGATTAAATTATAATCTGCCGAAGTCTGAAAATGCAAGACAGCCAAAGTGCCCAGCAGATAAAGAAACTGCTATAATGGATGCACTGAAACATTTTAATTACAAATGAGGATTTGCACCACGCCCAAGAGCAGTTTTTTATGGGCGACCACAGCCGAAGCTCTAATATGCACTTTGGTATGGGGCTTTATATTACAAACAGCATTGTAAAGCAGCATAACGGGGAACTTACTCTAAAAAATTCTGATAAAACAGGCGGTGCAGAGGTTACAATAAAAATTCCATATTAGAATTGAATGGGCGATGGAAAGCATCGCTCTTAAGTTTGGAGGGATTTTTATGCGTTGGTCTAAGTTCGTCGTTCTGCTTCTTTTTCTGTTATACAATTTGGACCTTTAATAATTTGGCAAGTTCTGCGGCCTGATAGATATTAACTTTTACGCCTGCCAGTTCCGTATATGTATCAGAAACCATCAGGTTTCTGATTATACAGTCTGACAAGTCGATTCCCTTAAGCTTTGTTTTAAAGAAATCCACACCGGTAAAATTGATATTATGAAATATTGGTTTCTTGAAGATTGCCTCTGAAAAAAAGCTTTGTTCCATATTGCAGTCAGCTGCCGAGGTATTTTCCCAAAGAGTTGATACATAATTGCAATACAGACAGCAGCAGTTTTCCATTCTTGTACTCTTAAATGAGGCTGAACAAAAAGAACTGCCATCCATTTTACAGTTAAGGAATTTGCAGTTTTTAAAGTATGTATTTTTTAAGCTGCAATTGCTTACATCGCAACCATCGAATATGACATCAATAAACTCCCCGCCATCGAAATGACTATTTGGAATCTGACACTTTATGAACTGAACATGTTCAAACATTATTTTTTCAGCATTCATGCCATTGATTTTTTCTTTTTCAAATACCTTCTGTCCTATAGTGGTTTCGGTTTCCAGTGCATGGACGATTTCATCATATAACAAATCCCCAACCTCCTTCATGATTCGGTAAAAGCATTATCCGGCACTTTGTATATGTAAGCTCTTTCCCTCTGACGATTATCTGGCTGATATAAATAATACAAATTAAAAAGCGAATCATAAAATCCGTCAAGTCATTTCCCCCTTTTTTTGTCTTTAGAGAGAAGGGATCGAAGCTGTCCTATTTCGGTTTGGGACAGTCTGTCATTGTCAATGTAGGCGGACAGCATGGCCGTAATATTGCCGTCATAAAAGCGGTTGAGAAAAGAATTGCTCTCCTGCCTTATATATTCGGTCCTGTCCACCAAGGGGGTATAGACGAACACCCGCCCCTGCTTTTCATAGGAGAGGGCTCCCTTTGTCACCAGTCGTTTAATCAGTGTCTGTATGGTTTTGGGACTCCAGGCCGAGGTTTTTACCAAAAGGTCTGTTACTTCATTTGTGCTGATTGGGGCATGCCTCCATATGATTTTCATCACTTCAAACTCAGCCTCGGAAATTTGGGGCAGTGGTTTCATGGCCTGGTTCTCCTTTGAAATCCCGCGTGTAACCGACTTTATTTGCAGGCTTATAAAAGCCTTGCATATTCCCGGACACTGCATGCAGCCGTTGATTTATATATGGCGGTTCAGGTATCCCGGCAGGATTGGGGTGTTGTCTGGCGATATGCCTAAGTATTACATGCGTAGTAAAAATATTATAAGCAGTAGTGCCGAAATTGTCAAATAAAAAGTGGAAAATAATTGTGAATTCTGATATAATGGACACAGTTTCAATTGGCGCAGGGGGTATATTGGACTGTTGCGTGCGAGCAATTGTCCAGGGTCTGAAAACGTATGGAGAGGGAAAATGGGAAAAAGAGAAGCGAGTGGATCAGGAAAAAAGAGTCAGTCGGCGATGCTGAAGGGCCTGGTGCGTCAGGCTCACGTGGCGGTAGGCATCGGTGTGGCGCTGTTGTTTTGTTTTATCGGGTTGAATGTGGGTACGTCAAGAATACATAGGGCTCAACTCAATACAGTGTCAGCGCTGAACCAGTATCGGGTAGGCTCCAGGACATTGACCTATGATATACAGTCCTATGCCGCTACGGGGAGGGCGGAGTATTGCGACTATTATATGCAGGAACTGGAGGTTGACCAAAACAGGGAGCAGGCGGTCGAAACCTTGAAGAAATGCAGCCTTTCAGAGGAAGAGTGGATAATACTGAACCAGATTGCGGCATGGTCAGAAGGGCTTGTCCCGCTGGAGAAGGAGGCCATTGCCAATGTGCAGGCGGGCGATCTGGAGGCGGCACAGGCATGTGTATTCAGCGAAGAGTATGGAAAAGTAGTAACGCAGATCAATCGACAGACAGATGAAGTAATCCTTGCCATCATGGACAGGAAAGAGAGAAAGCAGGCACTCGTGGTACTGCTCCAGTATTTTTTTGGCATTTCGTTTGCCTGCTCCTTTGTCTATGTCATTTCACGGTTTACCAGAATTATCCGGTTTACGGAGAAAGAACTGCTGGAGCCTATTCAAAAGGTATCCGGGCAGATGGAGGTGCTTGCGGCGGGCAATTTCCGCACGGAACTGGAGTTGGAAGCGGATGAGAGCGAAGTGGGCAGAATGGTTGGTGCCATCGCTTTCATGAAAAAGAACCTGCATGCCATGATTGTAGAGATTAATAAGATCCTGGAGCAGATGGGGGACGGCAAATACAATATACAGCTCGAGCAGGAATATGTGGGAGAATTCGTAACCATTAAGGATTCATTCCTGAAGATCTGTGAGAAGCTGCGGGAGACTCTGCTGACCATCCGCGACGTTTCCAATCAGATTGACAGCGGTTCGGAGCAGTTGGCCTATGCCGCGGAGGATATAGCGCAGGGCTGTACCGAGCAGGCCACACAGGTCTCCGAGATCAGGATGGTGTTCGAAGAAATGACCGAGAGTATGGAAAACAACACCAGGGATGCGGAGGAATCCGCTGCAATGGCTACCAGGGCAGGCATGACGCTGGCCAGCGGAAACCGGAGGATGCAGGATTTAAAGGAAGCCATTCAGGAGATCAGCAGATGCTCCGAGCAGATCAGCACCATCATCGGAACTATTGACGACATCGCTTCCCAGACGAACCTCCTGGCGCTGAATGCCGCAATTGAGGCGGCCAGGGCGGGCGAAGCAGGGAAAGGCTTTGCCGTTGTGGCGGAGCAGGTCAAAAATCTGGCGAATGAATCCGCCAATGCCGCAGGGAAGACCACGGAGTTGATCGAGACGACAATGACGGCCATGGACAAGGGCATTGCGATTGCGGACGAGACTGTCTCCAATATGAATGAAGTCATGGAAGAGGCGAAGGAAGCGACACAGAAGATGGGGCAGATTGCGGAGATGCTCCGGCAGGATTCCATACGAATGAACAGAGTGAATGAAAGGGTTGAGCAGGTTTCTTCGGCGGTGGATAATAATTCGGCAGCGTCGGAGGAGACGGCGGCGGTCAGCGAGGAACAGAGGGCCCAGGTCAGGACCATGGTGGAGTTGATGGATCAGTTTGAGATCTAAAGCAAAGCATGGGCACAATAGGGATGAGGATATTCCGGAACGGATAATGTATTGCCGGAGGGGTGCAGCACGGGAGGAAAGGTGTTATATGTATAGAATTCTTGCGGTCGGAAATAGTTTTTCAGAGGACGCCACTTATTTCCTGCACGATATCGGCCAGAGGGGCGGGGCGAAAACGAGGTCATTTACGGTTTCCATCTCAACTATTTGTATGGGCGATATGCGGCTGCACTGCTGTGGGCCAAAGCGTTGATGGGTGTAGATATTATGGCCAATGACTTTGTTCCGCATATTGACTTTATGAATTATGAAAATGCGGATATCCGGATTATAAAATGTATAAAGCAGATCGTGGAAGAAATGCTGTGATATCCTGTATATAGGATGAAATGCCTGTAGAAGCGGGCAGGACAGTTGTCGGGAAAGCCTTTATCGGGACGGGCTTTTTTATGCTTGACAAACCTACCGTCGGTATGATAATATAAATATACCGGCGGTATGTAAGAGAGGGGAGCAAACAATGGCAAGGAACAAACACCCGGAGGAGACAGTCAGTTTGATTTTGGATGTGGCAGGCCGTCTGTTCATGGAAAAGGGCTATGAATATACCTCCATCCAGGATATCATTGACAATCTGGGGGGACTTAGCAAGGGGGCGATCTACCATCATTTCCGGTCCAAGGAGGATATTCTGCTTGCCGTCACGGACAGGATGACGGAGGAGTCCAACAGGATGCTGGAGGCGATACGCGACCGCCAGGGCTTAAGCGGTAAGGAGAAGCTGAAGGCCATCTTTAAGGAATCCATTTCCAGACCGGTACAGGAGGACATGTTTTCCACGGCTCCCAGCCTGGGCAGCAACCCCAGACTGCTTTACAGTATTTTTAAAGAGACCATGATGGTGGCGGCTCCGGACTATATCCAGCCCATTATCGAGCAGGGGATCGCGGACGGCTCCATCTGCGCGGAGCATCCGAAGGAATTGGCGGAAGTGATTATTCTGGTTGCCAATATCTGGATGAATCCCATGATTTTTGGGGATTCCGTGGACGAAGTATTTGGAAAATTCATGGTGTTCCGTCAGATGATGGAGGGCTTTGGCCTGGACATCGTGGATGACGAGATAGCGGAAAGACTGCGGGAACTGGCGGTCATTTACCAGAAAAACAGATGAGTTGTTTGTTCGTATAATATCTGCCCTGCATAAAGGGCAGATTCTTTTAAAAGCTTATACATACCGTCGCGCGGTATGAAAAGAAGGAGGCATTATGCAGACAGTTGTGGAAGTGAAAGGGGCCTGTAAGAGTTATGGCAATACCCAGGTAATCCGGCATTGCGGCTTTACAATCCAGGAGGGAGAGATCTATGGACTATTGGGGGTAAACGGCGCGGGAAAAACCACTTTGATGAAAATGATTCTGGGATTGCAGAGGATTGACGAGGGCGGTATTTCCGTCCTGGGCCAGGAGGCGGGAGGGGGCCGGGATTACCTGGCTTTTGTG
>CAMWSA010000117.1 GCA_947176785.1 uncultured Lachnospiraceae bacterium | reverse complement strand
ATTTTAAGATAATCAACCAACTTATAGAAAAAATTCTTGTTTCTGAACCCGTAGAGATAGACGGGCAGAAAATTCAACGACTTACTATCCATTACAAGTTCATAGGGGCATTGGAACCCCTTGAATAATGGATATTTTCTAAGTCACCTATTCCAACTATCCAACAGAAGCAGGTACGGCAGAGAGAGCAGCAGAAATGCCGGAAAAACCAGAAGCTGCGAAGACCGGAAATCCTGAAACATCCGGGGAAGCAAAAGCGGAAACACCGTCCTGTTCCTCCGGCCTGCTGGAAGAGGAAGAAGTCTCCGAACTTTTGGATATGGCTTTATGTGCGGACGACCTGGTTCCTGACGTAAGGGTATGGCATTCCGAAATCTGCAGCTTTTTCCAGAGAGGCAACAGCCAGGAGAAAAAGGCAAATGCCCTGAAACTGATCTACGGGGAACTGGACGAGGATTATACTATCCAGGACGGCGGCTATCAGGTGCATATTTTCGGTCAGAGTGAGTATCCCGGCGCGGATATCCAGGTCACAGGTTTCGAGCATACCAGCCACCCGGATCAGTTTTTTGATGTGGTCATCGGCAACATCCCCTTCAATTCCATCAAGGTGGACGACCCCAGATACAACCGCTACAACTTCCGCATCCATGATTATTTCCTGGCAAAATCCTTGGATAAGACACGGCCGGGTGGAATCGTGGCGGTCATCACATCCAAATACACCATGGATAAGGCAAACTCCGGCAGCCGGAGATACCTGGCGCAGCGGGCGGAACTTCTGGGAGCCAGCCTGCCCAACAATGCGTTCAAACAGGTGGCGGGGACGGAGGCCACCACGGACATCCTGCTTTTAAAAAAGCGGGAACGGGAGATTGTGCCGGATGAAACCAACAGCCCGTGGCTGTCGGTGGAGCAGAATGCGGAGGGCATCCCCATGAGTGCCGTTATGAAAAGCTTTTCATAAAGGGCAGCTGCATATGATCTGGGAGAACGGCAGGCCCCTGGCCCTTGTGCCGGAGGCTGATCGGTTCCACCGGCTGCCGGAACCGCAGGCGGAGAAACCGGCAGGAATGGAAGCAGAGATGGAAGAAATGGAGCAGTGAAAAGGCGGAGGCATTGAAGAAAGGCTGCCGGTCTGCTATACTGGAATTATCCGACAGGTGTTTTGGTGCAGATAAGGCTTTCAATATGGCCTGTTACATAACCGGAACAGCAAAGCCTGCCGGAAATAAGAGCCGGGAGGTAAATGCGGGATGGCAGAGGAAAAGCAGAAAGAGACAGATGAAGAATTGATGGAGCGTTTTGACAGCTTTGTCAGGGCGGCTATCTTGGAGGAAGGGAATAAACTGCGGGCAGAGAAGGGGTATCCGCTTTTGACAAAAGAGGATATGGCGGATGTGGATACCCTCTCCGGCCTGAAAGAACGCTTTGGAGCAAAGGAGGATAACCGATGAGGAAGAATTTTGGAGCGAAGCCGTGGACGTATCCGCAGCCGGTATTTATCATTGCAACCTATGGGGAGGACGGGACGCCGGATGCCATGAACGCTGCATGGGGAGGCATCAGTGATGACACCCAGATTTCCATGTGTCTTTCCGCAGGGCATAAGACAGTGGCAAATATCCTTGCCCGTGGCGCTTTTACGGTAAGCATGGCAGATGCGGCCCATGTGGCAGAGTGCGATTATGTTGGGATTGAGTCCGCAAACAAAGTGCCGGATAAGCTGGCAAAGGCAGGGTTCCATACGGAAAAGGCGGAATATGTGGACGCTCCTGTTATCCGGGAACTGCCCATGTCAGTGGAGTGCAGGCTGATAAGCTACGATAAAGAGACCTGCAGGCTGGTGGGCGAGATTGTCAATGTTTCGGCGGATGAAAAGATCCTGGACGAAAATGGAAAGATTGACCCAGCAAGGCTGGAACCCATTGTGTTTGACCCGGTGAACAACGCATATCTGAAACTGGGCGAAAAGGTGGGGAATGCTTTTCAGGACGGAATGAAGCTGAAATAACGGCAGATGTAACAGAAAAATAAAACAGAATAACAACTCAGTGCAGGGCGCTGGCGAGATGGATGAGAAACCATTTTGCCGGCGCTTTTTCTGGTTGCAGGGAGGTGACGGTTATGGACAGACAAACAGCCATGAGGCGGCGTCCCATGCCTTTTACGGAAGTGCAGATGAAGCAGGTCTTTGACACCAATAGCATAGATTTCGCTGTCAGCCACGGCTTTGAGGTGGAGAAAGGCGACCGGAATACGGTCCATGTGAAGCACAGCGGAGGCTTTTGCAAAGGCGGGATATAAAGTGTTTATCCAGACCCCGCAGACAAAGGATTTTAATGAAGATTTACTCACATTCAGGGAAATGTCGGCCAGGAGCAGGGACGGCCCTGAAAGAGCAGAAGCGGAAGAGTTGGAAGCGGCATATCCCTGATGCCGGAAAGGAGGCATATGAGGCCGGTTTATGTGTGCCAGCTGGAAGAGTGGAAACAGATGGAGATCCGGAAACTGCTGGAGGGGCTGATCCTCCACGGTTGCGGCGGCGATAAGGCCCAGGTAGAGCGGTATTACGGCATGAGCTTTGAGGAAGCCGTACAGAACGGCATGGATTCCAAGATTGTGGATCTGGATTACCTCATGGTATTTTATGCTGAGGAATATGACTCTGGAGAAGCGGATGAAGAGTTCCGCCTGGCGGATGCCGCCGTGATCTCCAGTATTTTATAAGAGGCGAGAAAATTTGATGATGTACCGCCATTTGTCTATCCCTGTGGCCGACGGTCGGACAGGATAGAACAGCAGGAGGATGGGTGGGAAAGGTAGAAAGAGGTGTGTATGAAAGTGGTTTTGATTGGAGTGCTGGCAGTTGTGGGGATTGCTGTGTTTGTGGTGCTTACCCTTGCCCACGGGGAACGGGTGTGCAGGGAGATCAGCAATCTTCTGGAACGGTATTAAGGGATATTTGAAGAAATATTTCCAAAGCATACTTTGTGCAGGCCCGGAACTGTGCTATACTTAAGGGCAGATAACCAGAAACCGGAGGAAATGCAGATGAAGAAGATACTTGTGATACAGGGCGGCGGCAGGGCAAAGGGAAACACCGCCCAGCTTGTCAACAGCTTTGTGGCTGGGGCAGAAGAAAGCGGACATTCCGTAGAAGTGATCTCGCTCTTAAAGGATGAGGTCAAAGGCTGTCTGGGCTGCAATGCCTGCCGCTACGGGAAGCCCTGCATCCAGAAGGACGCTTTTAATGACCTTGTGCCAAAGATTAAGGATGCAGACTGTATTGTGTTTGCTTCTCCTCTGTACTTTTGGGCGGTATCTGCCAGGATAAAGGCGTTTATCGAACGATTTTACTGTATTGCCGAGGAAGATCCGAACCCGCCGCTTGGCAGGTATGAGAAGTACCCTATTAAGGACTGTGCCCTGCTGATGACATCAGCGGATGATTTTTTCTGGACGTTTGAGCAGGCGGTATCGTATTATCAGTTTGCGCTTGTCAATTATATCGGCTTTCATGACAGGGGCATGGTGCTTGCCGGTGGATGCGGGGATACCAATGGCAGGCCGCAGATTGACAAGACGGCACATTTGCAGACGGCATATGAGTTTGGGAAGAATATTTACACTTGACAGGGGGAACTGTGAAAAACGGATTTAGAGAGAGGTGATTGTTTTGGAAGCGAAATATCATATGACACGGGAAGAGAACATTTTTGTTGCCAAGAGGAATATCGTGGACTATATCTGGAAGAGCGCACGGCTGGAGGGGCTGGCCGTGACCTACCCGGATACGGAGGCCATCTATAATGGCATGAGTGTCCAGGGGGTAAAAGTATCTGATATTGTGACGGTGAACAATCTGAAACACGCATGGCAGTTTGTGCTGGATACCCTGGATTATCCTACGGATTATCCGCTTGTCTGTAAGATCAACCAGTGTGTGGGCGGCGATAACCTGATCATCCGGGCAGGGTATCTGCGGAATGTGCCGGTGAGTATCGGCGGTACAACATGGAAGCCGGATATGCCTATTGAATCCCAGATTAGAGAGGAAATGGCGGAAATAGGACAGATAGAGAACCCGACAGACCGGGCGCTGACCATGATGCTCTACCTTGTGCGGAAGCAGATGTTTCTGGACGGCAACAAGAGGACATCCATGCTGGCAGGCAACCATGTGATGGTTTCAAACGGGTGCGGCATTATTTCCGTTCCCATTGAATTACAGCCGGCCTTTACGGGGCTGTTGATACAGTTTTATGAATCCAATGACATGACGGAGATCAAGAAGTTTCTGTATGAGAACTGTATTGACGGTATTGAATTTACCCCTTTGCCGGAGCAGGAAACAGAGCATGGACGGGAGAAACTGCAGGGATGGGAGCGGGAAAACAAGAACAGCGGAAAGATTTTGGAGAAGTATCGTGGGAGACTATGGTACTTCTTTTTTCGCTTTTTGGGAACGGAGCGACTTCTGCCCCGCCGTCTGCGGTGGGGCCATACGCTCAAAATCTACCGCGGCGTGGTCTCCTTTGGGGAGGATACGGCAAAGGAACTGTTACTGACGGACAAAAAAGCATGGGAGAGGTATATTGAGAACCATATCCGTACCATTGCAGAGAAGAACGGCATCCGGCGGGAGCATTTCCAGTGGGCGGCGGCTCTGCACCGGGAGAAAAGCCATCCCCATCTCCATGTAGTATTCTGGGACAATTCCGATGAAAAGGCTAAAATCAGGAATCCCTTTACCCATCCGTCCATTCCGAACAACATCCGTAGGCAGATGATAAAGGACCCCTTCGCCGACCGGATACGGGCTTATGGGGAGGAAAAGACAAAAGCGGCGGCTGACCTGCGGAAGATCAGCGACAGCCTGGTGGATGATTTTGAGCGCCATATCCGCCTGTTGGGAAATAAGAAATACCGGAAGCTCCGTGAGGAATACGACCTGGATGCGGAGCTGGCGGAAGAAATTTGAATTGGAACAAAAATATGCTGTGATGTTTGGCCACGGAGTGCCAAGAGAGATGTTCCCGCCGGGCATATCTGAGGATGAAATCATGAAAGCTGTAGAAAGCTGTGTTCAAAATCAAAAAGATGAATTGATGAAAATATTGGATGTAGAGGAATAGGAGGGTAAAACTCCATTTGCGAAACGAACAGAGTCCGTATTACGGTTTTTGCATGGATTTTTACCTGTTACCGGAACGGAGCGAACAGCAAGCGGTAGTTTATTGAACGCTGGCTGGCTTTGTGCTATACTTTAGCAGGAACAATTCAGCCGATCAGATACATCGGTATGCTTTGGTCAGCTGTTCATGAGGAGGTAACCCCAAAATGATAAACATAGCGATCGTGGATGATAATAAAGCATTTCTGCAGGAGATGAAATCCAATATAGAAGCCTGCAAAGAATTTACGGCAGATATGGCCTGCGGCACCTATTGCAGCGGCGACGATTTCCTCCAGTCAGGCTGCGGATCCTGCCAGCTGGCCATCCTGGACATGCAGATGGCGGGAATGGGCGGATATGAGACGGCGCAGAAGCTGAGGGAAAAGAATGAGAATGCCGTGATTGCCTTTGTATCCGGGGTGGTTCTGCCGGAGCCGGAGCATTTCCGGGTGCAGCCCTACCGCTACCTGTTAAAAAGCGCGGACATAGACGAGAGAATGCGGGATATCGGGGAACTTCTGCTGGAAACGAAACGGCGCAGCCGCAGGGAGATGGCGGAAGTGGCCAGCGACGGGGAGGCGCGGCGTGTCCCTGTTGGAAGTATTCTTTACATTGAAAAGACAAAGAGGGGAAGCCGGCTCACCGTAGAAGCCGGCGCAGCGGGGGGCAGGAAGACGCTGCAGAGCAACGAGCGGCTGGAGGATTGGTACGCGCAGCTTTGCGCACAGGGCTTTGAGTACGCCCACACCAGCTATATCGTGAATCTGAGAGCCGTCACAAAAATCATGCAGAACGAGCTGACCATGAGCAACGGGGACAGGCTGGGAATCAGCAGGACCTGCAGCAAAAAATTCCACCAGAGCTTTTCCATGTATTTCCATAAAAAGTATAAGAGAGGGGCGAAGGAATGATGGAGGCTGTCATGGGCGCTATATTGAAATTCGGCGCCACTCTGTTTGGGCATCTGGTTTTTTATGATTTTTTCAGGGATCAGCTAAAATTCAGGGTGCGGGACCGGAGGCTGCGTTTTTTGATTCTGCTGTTATGTGCGGCAGCCCTCAGGCTGGTCAATTCCTTTGACAGCAGACTGATAAACCTGCTCTTTGGATTGCCGATTCTGTTGATGCCGGTTCTGTTGATTTTTAAGGACGACCATAGGAAAGAGGCATTTCTGCTCCTGATCGGCGGGGCGGTAGCATTGTTCTCAGAGCTTGTAATTGAGCTTTTCTTTGCCAAAATCCCGTTCTGGCAGCTGATCAGGGAAGAGCTTCATTATACACGGGAAGCGGAAAAATATACGATGGGAACCCTTTCCTACATACTGTGCTGGTTTGTGCTGCATGGATTGAAAATCTGTTTCCTCGGCACACAGTATAAGATGCGGGAGCATTTTCCGCTGTCTTTTGTGATTCTGCCGTTTTCCACGGCGCTGATCTATCTTGGGATTGCCTTTGGAAACGATGGCGCCGTATGGGCGCAGTACAGTCTGAAATTCGGGCTTTTCATTCTGCCGCTGGCAAATGTACTGCTTTTTTACACCATCAACAAACTGTTTTTTGTCAGCGAGAAAAGCAGGGAACAGCAGCTTGCCAGGCAGCAGGCCGCGCTGCAGCAAAGGTACTATAAGCACCTGGAAGAAATCGACCTGGGACACAGGCGGTATGCCCACGACCTGAAAAACTGCATGGTTTCCATAGCTGCGCTGGCTGCCGACGGAGGAAACGAGGAGATTTTAAGCCTGCTGGGGGATATGGAAGTGGAACTGGATACCCTGACCGGAAAGCGCTATACATCCAATCCTGTCCTGAACGCCATTCTCTGGGAAAAGTCCGTGCTGGCTGACAGACAGGGCGTCCGGATGGATATCGCGGCGGAGGAAAATCCCGGATGGGCATGTATTCCGGGGAAGGATCTGATCGTCATGGCAGGCAATCTTCTGGACAATGCCATTGAGGCGGCAAGGCAGTGCGCCCATGGCAGCGTCCATGCGGCGCTGCACGCGCAGGAGCATTTTCTGGTGATGGAGGTGGAAAATACATGTATCAACACACCTGCTGCCAATGGAAAAGTAAAACATATCCTGCCGGCTTCCACGAAGCCGGACGCTGAAAATCATGGTTTTGGGATTGCAAACGTGCGGGATACCGCGCAAAAATACGGAGGGCTGCTTTATATAGAACAGAGCGGAAACCGTTTTACCGCAATACTTACCATTGCAAAATCCTGTCTTGCAATGGCAAAATCCTCTTTTGCCATTAACGATGGACAGGATACACAGTGACATGAAAGGAATCGGAGGCGCGCCCATGCCAGAAACAGCTGCCTGTGATGACACAGATTGTCTGTTCTGGGAGGACGGTATGGAGATGTATAAATGGATAAGATTTTATTGGCGTTTTGTTATTTGGTTTCCTGCTTTATCGTAACTTGTATTATGTTTCAGTTTATGGATGAGAGATATCACAGGACTTGTCAGAACCGGCTTGTCTACGTCTGGTCGGGTGTGGGAAATACCGTGTTTATGACAATACTGAATCTCATGGGAATACCATTCTTAAATTTATCCGCATGGATGGTGCTGGCCGGTATCGGAATAGGCGTCCTTTACTATGAAAACAGCAAAAAAGGAATAAAAAGAATTGCGGAATGCGAGGCGCTTCTGGTTGTAATTACGTTTACAGAGGCATTTGGCGTGTTGCTTGTCAAATGGATCTTACAGGCAGCAAAGGCGCAGCCCGAAAACCCGGTCATGGAAGCCTGTCTGGAAGTGACTGTTTCAAAGGTTATCGTCCTCTTTGTATATTTTACAGCGATCAGGGGGCTGGTCAGAAAACACCCTGCCGCACATGGCAAAATGCAGAAAACCACTTGTTTTGTTATTTTTTTATACAGTTTTGTGAATATGCTCGTGATCATTGAGGGGCTTTCGCATGATCTGAACGATGGGATATTTGCGGTCAATATGTGCGGTATCGTACTGGTGGATTTGTACCTGCTCTATTTTATAAAGGATACGGATGAAAAGAAAGCCTACGATATGAAGGTGCAGGCCATGGAGCAGCAGGCCGAACTGCAGCAAAGATACTATAAGCATCTGGAAGAAATCGACCTGGGACACAGGCGGTATGCCCACGACCTGAAAAACTGCATGGTTTCCATAGCTGCGCTGGCTGCCGACGGAGGAAACGAGGAGATTTTAAGCCTGCTGGGGGATATGGAAGTGGAACTGGATACCCTGACCGGAAAGCGCTATACATCCAATCCTGTCCTGAACGCCATTCTCTGGGAAAAGTCCGTGCTGGCTGACAGACAGGGCGTCCGGATGGATATCGCGGCGGAGGAAAATCCCGGATGGGCATGTATTCCGGGGAAGGATCTGATCGTCATGGCAGGCAATCTTCTGGACAATGCCATTGAGGCGGCAAGGCAGTGCGCCCATGGCAGCGTCCATGCGGCGCTGCACGCGCAGGAGCATTTTCTGGTGATGGAGGTGGAAAATACATGTATCAACACACCTGCTGCCAATGGAAAAGTAAAACATATCCTGCCGGCTTCCACGAAGCCGGACGCTGAAAATCATGGTTTTGGGATTGCAAACGTGCGGGATACCGCGCAAAAATACGGAGGGCTGCTTTATATAGAACAGAACGGGAACCGTTTTACCGCGATACTTACCATCGCAAAATCCTGTCTTGCCAGATACAATGGAACTGTAGAAAAATAACGAAAACAGTTCCGTGGACAGGATACACAGATATACAGCGATGCGAAATGACACGTGAGATGACAATGACCGCCCCGAAATGCCGATTTTGCCGATTTATGTGCCGATTTGGACGGGGCGCTTTTGCGTGGCAGTCTGGCAGTGCTATAATCAGACATATAGGCGCCCGGAGTCTCAAGGGAGATTCCGGGCGATTATGATTATGCAGATATGGAGGATTCAGGAAATGAATGAACAAAAGTTGGAAAAGCAGAGGCGGAATCTTGTGGAAAGGGGCTTGCTATCGCCGGATGAAAAACTATATGGCTCAATTACGATCAATTATACGGAGAAGCTGGTCGGAAGAATCGAGACATGGAAGCGGGGCGGCGTGGCAATCTTTACGGACGGCAGGTCATTCTCACCAAGGGATTTTCATGCGAATACATCCATATTCCTTACAGCTGTATTAAGGAACTGGGAAAATGCAATCAGGGATTTTTTCCGATAGGGATGGTGATTACTTATGTAAACAGGGAAAGCGGGGAAATCGTGACAGAAAAGATCTCGCTGGGGAAAAGAAAGAAATGGCTGCAGATCATATCGGAAAAACAGGATTATAGCTTTCCTGTGGTAAGGAGCTGCAGATAGACGATTGGTCATGCACAACAGTTTTGTATGACCGGAAAACGGAAACGGAGGTTTATATATGATTTCTTTGGATTCCTCAATATGGAAAGAACTTGGCTCTGCCGGAAGCGCTTTTAAGAGTGACAGATGATTCGTTTCCTGATGCGGGATTTTCAAGTATTTCAATCGGAATGGAGTGATATCATGGAAGAATTATTGGTTTATGCTATTTTGCTTTATGAGGGATTGGTAACAGAAAACGAGTACAATAAGCGGCTTGACGAATTATTTCTCGCTACTCCTGAAAATGATGATTTGCTCTATTTGGAATGGGAAACAGACATCAGTAAAGCGATTATTTATGTAAGGACACATATTTACTACAAAAA
>CAMWSA010000116.1 GCA_947176785.1 uncultured Lachnospiraceae bacterium | reverse complement strand
GTTCTGCGCCTGTCGATATTCACCTTCTGAAACAGGTTTTCGTCCATGAAATAGTGGTAACTCTGCGGATTGTCTGGAGAAATCCCCTTATATTCATCCAGGTTGACAGTGGTGACAAGCGAGAAATCCAGATCCCCCGTTTGGTGCCACTGGGCGAGCAGACGGTAAATGCCCACAGGGGTGGAACCCGTGGCAAGGCCCAGCACGCAGTCAGGTTTCATAATAATCTGTGCGGAGATAAGATTTGCAGCCTTCCGGCTCATGTCATTGTAATCCTTTGTCTTGTAAATTTTCATGTCTCCCTCTTTTCTGCATAGTACAGGATGAACCTGTGCCATTGCACTAATACGTACTTGGCGGCTTTTATATCCAAACCTCCAGACCTTCCGCCAGCGGCGGCACAAACAATCCGCTTTCCCCTTCCCTGCATAACGCAGGCTGTGCCCATACTATTGCGTTAATCAGTAATTGAAAGTACAGCATCCAAATGTCCCCAGTCCCTGCATAACACGGGCCAAACCCGTGCTATTGCGTTTAGTGGTATTGGGAACTTCCAAACCTCCGCTCTGCCACAAGTACGGCAAAGCCTGATGAAAGATTGCCGGATCATGCAGTAGCTTTCGGCCTTTTGTCTGATCGTAAATTCATTATATCATGTCTCAACCGTTCCTTCAACGAAGATATAAAAGAAACATATATAAAGAAATAAGAAAGCACAAATGACTTTTATATTGCGTGGCAATGGGGGTATATGATATAATCAGCAAAAACAGGGGGTATTTTATGAAGAAGTTCATATTATCTGCTATGGCATTGTGCATAATTTTCAGTTTTACTTCATGTGGGAACGATGCGGACAAGCCTATAACAGAGCGAGATTTGGAAAACTGGACTGAAAAGGAATGGGAAGATGCGTTGCTTGCGTTGGATTCGGCTGATGAATCCGTTGAGGTCGCCAACCAGGAGAACGTGGACTTTACAGGAGTTTCTTTTGAGGCGAAGCAGGAAATTATCGACGCGGCCTGGGACAGCGGCCTGATTCAGATTGACGACAAGCTGATTCAGCTGCCGGTTCATTTAAGTGAATTGGTTGGCTTGGGCCTGGATTATGAAATAGAGGATGGCAAAAAATCCAAGGATTTCCTGTTTACGCAAAATGAAAGTGTGATATTGGATCTGATATATAATGGAGAGCAGTTGGACAGCTTAAGCTTTACCAAAAAAACGGAAGCTCCTGAGACTGTGGAGGATATGAACCCATTAATCGAGCAGATTTCCATAAGGAGAAAACCGGAAAACAGTACGATATATTTCCCGGGTGGCCTGACATTTGGCGATCCTTATGCTTCCATTGAGGAAAAGCTGGGAAAAGCGGCGGAGATTACCGGAAATATGACTTATGAATATGGACAGACCGGCGGCTCCCAAGAGGATATGCACTATGGCATCAGCGTTTATGTAGACAGAGATTCTCAGACTCTTTCCGGCTTCGAAATCGGAAAGAGTATCCAGGAAAGCGGCAGAGAGAATATGACGACGATTTCATTTGAGAATGTGCCCAACACGCAAACATCGGATATCCACAATGTGACTTTGCTTTGGGCACCTGATTATAAACAGATTCCGGCTATTCTTGTAACAGGCCGCTGTGTGGACAGTGTGCTGAACGACAATGGGAAAAAGTACTATATGAGTTTATCCTTCAACATGCTGGCGCAGCAATATGCCAGCCCTTATGATTATATTGAGTATGGGGATCCCATCCTTGATACAACAGATGAAAATGGCATAAACCGCAAGGTCTATAATGCGGGAAACACCTATATTGTAGTCTGCTCTACGGACGTACATCTATTTAAGGCAACGATAGAAATTAAAGATATGTCCGGTTCTTCTGAAGACGCGCTTGCGGATGTACAGGATTTGGTTCTGGAAATTGCAAATTCAGTGCTATATTGATTGTTGGAGCATACCTTTCCCTGCATATCATGGGCTTTGCCCATGATACTGCACCAATCCGTATTTGGATGTTTAACATCCGGGCTTTTACTTCAGGAACGAAACATAAGGATAGTTTTTTTGTAATAACCTTGACATCCCAATTAAACCGACATATAATTCTACATATGCCGACGGCCTGCATCCTCTGGCCGTCGGCAGGCAGAGAAGGAAAACAATTAAATAGAATCTGACACATGTTTGCGAGGGAACTGAACAAGTTGAAAAAGGTTAAGACCTGACCTCTGGACCTGTCGGCTAATACCGGCGTAGGGAAGCAATTTCTTACGCCGCATTGCGTCTGAAAGAGCTTCTTACTATTTGAAGAGGCTCTTTTTTTCCTGTAAAAATACTATTAGCCGGACACATTTGTCCAGATATGAGGGTGGCAAGAACGGAAACAGAATACTTAACAGCGTTTGTTCGGACAATGTACTGATCAATGCGGGGACGCCAGAGAGGCCCATACGTTGGTCACCAGGCATGTGTGCCGGCAGGGAGGATGGGAAACATTGGGTAACCTGCAAAGAGAAAGTCAGGAGGAAATTTCAGACAGCATGTTCCCGGAAAGGGAGTTTCGCAGTCGCCTGGAAAGCCGTATAACAGGAAGGAGAAAGAAATGTCATTTATAAGTGAAATCCTCACCACCAATATCCCCATCTGGGACGAATGTGCCGCCACGCCCTTTGTGAGGGGCTTGCAGACAGGCACATTGCCACTGGGGCATTTTAAGCAGTATATCATACAAGACAGTATATACCTGAAAAACTACGCCCGGATTTACGGAAAACTTATTTATCATTCCACAACTCTGAGCGACATACAGTTCTATTATTCCGCGTTGGGGTTTGTGACGGATACAGAGTCCGCCGTGAGATTGTGTTACCTGAAACAGTTCGGGCTGGAGGACAGGGACATAGAAGCCATGGCACCGCTCCCCGAAAATGTGCAGTACATCCAATTCCTGCTGGACACGGCGGAAAGAGGCAGCCCGGATGAAATGTTCATGTCGGTTCTTCCCTGCATGTGGAGTTACAGCTATATTTTCAGAAAAATTGCCGCCATGCCGGAAACGGTCCCCTCAAGGTACTGGGATCTGATACAGGATTATGCGGAGGATGCATATTATGAAAGCTGCAGGGACATGTGCGAATTTGCGGATAGAAGGTATACGGCCCTGTCGGCGGAGAAAAAAGACAGGCTGAGCCATATTTTTGAAAAGGCAAGTCTGCTGGAACTCGCTTTTTGGAGAATGGCAGGCGCGGGTCTTGAAACGGCATAATTTCCAGAATTCAGATCAGGAGGGATTTACATGAAGAAAGTACTGAGCATTGCAGGCTCCGATTGCAGCGGCGGCGCAGGCATACAGGCGGATTTAAAGACATTTTCCGCATTGGGTGTCTTCGGGATGAGCGTGATTGTATCTGTTGTGGCCGAGAACACGAGACGGGTGATCGACATGCAGGACATTTCCCCGGAAATGATCGGGAACCAGATTGAGGCGGTCTTTGAGGATATTGAGGTCGATGCCCTCAAAATAGGCATGCTTTCATCGACAGAGTGCATGGAAGCCGTGGCGGGAAAGGTCAGGCGGCATAAGCCTTCCCATGTGGTCATCGATCCGGTCATGTATGCCAAGAACGGCTGCCCCCTCATGGAGATGACAGCCATTGACACTCTGATCAATCAGATTATCCCGCTGGCGGATGTGCTGACACCCAATATTCCCGAAGCGGGAAAAATAGCAGGTATATCTATACAGACAGTTGAGGAGATGGAAGCGGCAGCCCGCAAAATACATAATCTGGGGTGCGGGGCGGTGGTGGTCAAGGGGGGGCATGCCGCAGGAGATGCCCTGGATATTCTGTTCGACGGAAAAACCTTTTACCGCTTTGAGACGGCCAGGATCAATACCAGAAATACCCATGGCACTGGCTGCACCTTTTCATCAGCCATCGCCGCACTGCTTGCCCGGGGGATGGAGCTGCCGGATGCGGTAAGAGAGGCCAAGGCATATGTCACCATGGCCATTGCCCATTCTCTGCCCATTGGAAAGGGCAACGGCCCCACCCATCATTTTTATGAACTGTACCGGCATGGATTGCGGAGAGATGGGAAAGACTAACAGGAGAAACAATATTATGAAATACGACTATTCATTATACCTGGTCACAGACCGCAAATGTATGAGTGCCGCCACTCTGTGCGAGGCAGTGGAACAGGCAATTGCAGGCGGCTGTACCCTGGTGCAGCTGCGGGAGGAGGAAACCTTATCCGCAGACTTTTACCGTCTGGCAAAGGAGGTCAAGTGTGTCACGGATCACTACCGGGTTCCCCTGATTATCAATAACAGGGCGGATATAGCCCTGGCCGTGGATGCCGCAGGCGTGCATGTGGGGCAAAGGGATATTCCGGCATCCGCCGTGAGGAAGATCATCGGGAAGGAAATGCTGCTGGGAGTGTCAGCCTCCACTTTGGAAGAAGCGGTGAAGGCCCGGAAGGACGGAGCGGATTACCTGGGGGTCGGGGCCATGTTTCCCACAAGGACGAAAAGCGATGCCAGGCGGGTGCCGTTTCGGGAGTTGTGGGCCATCCGGCAGGCCGTCCCCATTCCCATCGTGGTCATCGGGGGAATCAACAGGGAGAATTCGGCCCTGTTTCCCGGCAGGGGTATCGACGGACTGGCGGTAATCTCCGCCATCCTGGCCCAGCCGGATATCCGCCTGGCGGCGGCAGAACTGAAAAACATTTTTGCCCATGCGCTATCCTTAAAACATGTGGAATAAAACCGGATCATCTGGTACAATGAGCATAGTGCTTCTGAGTTAAGTATGCCCTGAAGCGCATGAAATCCAGGTCAATGCGCAAAAGTTCTTCAGAATTAAATGTGTACCGAAGTGTTCAGGATCTTGATACAATCGGACAACAAAGCAGAATCAAAAGTGCATAGGCCGCAGGCAGAAAGGCATTGGAAATCAGGTATTTAAGAGAGACAGATGACCGGCATGCGATCAGCCGTATTTATGAGGAGAGTTGGAAGTATGCCTACAAGGATATTGTCCCCCGGGAATATCTGGAAAGCATCCCAAAGGGGCAATGAACCAGGGGGATTGACGGTGAAGGCCGGTATACTCTGGTGGTAACAGAGGGGCGGGAGATCATCGGCACCTCCAGCTATTGCAGGGGACGCATGGCGGAAATGGCGGATTTTGAAACCGCTCAGACATAAAAGAATGAGGAAAAGGAAATATGGATCATAAAAAGACACGCAAAGAGGCAGGATATACAAAAACACAGGCATTATCAGAGAAAGATGATTTTACAGACGAAAATCTAAGCGAGCGCTTTGTTTTTCGGAACATTCTTCCGGAGGAAGCGGACCAGGCGGCCAGGATCGAGGAAATCTGTTTCCCACCCAATGAGGCATGCAGTGAAAGGATGATGCGGGAAAGAGTTGCCAAAGCTCCGGAGATGTTCCTGGTTGCCGTGGACAGGCAATCAGGCAAAATAGCAGGCTTTCTGAACGGGCTGCCCACAGATGAATGCATTTTCAGGGATGCGTTTTTCACCGATGCGGAACTGTATGCTCCCGAGGGCAAAAATGTGATGCTTCTTGGGCTGGATGTGCTTCCGGAGTACCGCGGGCAGGGACTGGCCAGGGAAATCATGTTCCGGTATCTGCGCAGGGAACGGGAGCGGGGCAGGGAGAGCGTTATTTTGACATGCCTGGATTCCAAAGTAAAAATGTACGAAAAGATGGGCTTTCAGGACCGGGGAATGGCGCAGTCCTCCTGGGGCGGTGAGCAATGGCATGAGATGAACTGCGTGCTGGAGGTATGACACGCAATTGACCGTTAGCCTGCCTGAAAGTACATATTCCTGCTCTGCTTTTCCCATTTTGTTTTGCATATAATAGCTGTAAACGGTATCGGAAATATGCGGAACGGAAGAACCAAAGGTTTTTAGCATGTTCCCGTATGAATTTGCGCTTGCGGATCTGGCTGGCTTATGTTAATATATATAATGTGTTAAGCAAATGAAAGCACATAAAATTGTGTATCAATAAAAAATGTTGCGAGAGGGTGTTGTCGTGTTAATTTTTGCTTGCGGAAGAATGCGTCAGTAAGAAAAGCAGATGAGAACGGGGTTTACCCGTCTGTTTGCGATGCATTTTCCCGTGATGACACACGACATACTTATAGCAAACAACATTGAAATTTCTACTTTCAACTCCTGCAAAAATCATATACGCAAGTTTTCGTAAGGCTTCAAGTGAAATTTCCAATGTCGTTGACTATATCTCTTCAGACAGGAGATTTATTTTTCATGCATAAAGCGGAGCGGGGTATTTCCTGATCCGTAAGGATGAATAAATAAGTATGTTGTGTATTGGCTGCGGGTAAACCGCAGCTTTTTTCTTGTGATTAAAACAATATCGACTATGTAGAAAGAGGTAGTTATGGCAAAATATAAGAATTTAAGTAAGGCATCCTTCTATATTCCTGCGGGTGGCAGGTTGCTGCCGTTCCTGGGGAGTGCAGTCCAGGTCAGTCTGTCGCTGGCTGCTCTCTATCTTCCCAAAATGGTTTTGGACTGCGTCACAGCCCGGGTTTCCATGGGGGTACTTTTCAGAAAGCTTCTTCTGATGGGCGGCCTGTGGCTGCTCCTGACTGTGGCAAATCTGGCAATACACAATGCCATTACCGCATATGCCCAGACCAGGCTCTATACCCGGGAGATACCGGCCTGGGAGGAGAAGACCATGGATCTGGACTACGGGATCTTTTCTTCCCATCGTGGCAAAGTCCTTATGGAAAAAGCCAGGCAGGTGGTGAGCAGCCCCAACTGGGGAACGGTGACTTACCTGCCCCGGATGACAGCGCTGCTTGCGGCGACCGGGGGATTACTGGCTTACAGTACGATCCTATGTACCCTGCATCCGCTGGCTGTGTTGGCGCTTCTGGCGTTGGCTGGTCTGGAACTGTGGCAGGGTATCCGCACAGAACAGAAGAAACAGGCTTTAAAACAGGAGAAAGCGGAGGCAGGGCGCAGGCTGAACTACATTGCCTATGGCACCCGGGGACTTCAGGAGGGGAAAGATATCCGCATTTACAACATGGCAGGGTGGCTGCGGGAGATGGCCCGGCTTGCCCTGGGACAAAAGCGCAGGCTGGAGCAGGTGACGGCGGGATATGAACAGAGGAAGCTTCTGTTTGGCGGCGCATTAATCCTGGTGCGGGATGGCTGTGCCTATGGGTATCTTCTGTATTCGTTTTTCCGCAGAGATATGTCCGTGGGGGATTTTGCGCTGTATTTTACCGCCATCACAGGATTGGGCGGGTGGTTTAGCCAATTGACGGAAAGTATCTCTCAGTTTCAGGAAGCCAGAAACTATGTGAGGGATTACCGGGAATACATGGAGTTGGGGGAAGAGCCGGGAAACAAGGCCCGGGGGCGGAAGGACACGGCACAGGAGCAGATGAACAAGGCCCGGGGGCGGAAGGACACGGCACAAGAGCAGGTGAACAAGGCCCGGGGCCGGAAGGATGCGGCACAAGAACAGAGGGACATGGCACAGGAAGGGGGACGGCATTGTACTGGAGCAGGGAGACATAAGCAAGAGGTAGGAATGGGTATATATAGTGTCTTGGAACTGAATCGCCCCGTTGGCTTTCAACTTCGGGATATTTCCTACGCCTATACTGAGACAGGGGAGGATGGAAAAGAGCGGGAGCATTGGGTATTCGAGCATCTGAACCTGGAGATTGCACCGGGGGAAAGGCTGGCCGTGGTGGGCGGCAATGGGGCAGGCAAGACCACCCTGGTCAAGCTGCTGTGTGGTCTGCTGTATCCTCAGAAGGGGGAAATTCTTGTGAGCGACGCAGCCGGAGGCTTATGCAGGGTGCCTTTTGAACCCGGGGATTATTTTGAACTTTTTTCCGCCGTCTTTCAGAGTTCGGGAGTATTGCCGGTGAGTGTGGCGGACAATATTGCGCTGAATATCACCGGCCATGTGGACACGGACCGTCTATGGCGCTGTATCCGGGCGGCAGGGCTGGAGGAGAAAATCAATTCCCTGTCCATGGGTGTGGATACCTGCCTGATTAAGCGGATCACAGAGCAGGGGACCGAGTTGTCCGGCGGGCAGTTACAGCGGCTTTTGCTGGCGCGGGCACTGTACAAGGATGCCCCGGTGCTGGTGCTGGACGAACCCACCGCTGCCCTGGACCCGCTGGCGGAGCAGGAGATCTATGAACAATACCGGCAGTTTACGGCGGGCAAGACATCCGTTTTTATCTCCCACAGGCTGGCGTCCACCCGGTTCTGTGACCGGATTATATTGCTGGAGGAGGGACGTATTGTGGAAAGCGGAACCCATGAGCAGCTGCTGGCCCAGGGAGGGAAATATGCGGAAATGTTCCGGGTGCAGAGTCGGTATTATCGGGAAGACGAGGAAGTTATGGCGTTATAATCAAAGCCCCACGCATTGCTTGGGCCTGGGGCCAGGAAGGGAGCAAAGAGGGTTTGCTGTCCGGCATGCTTGGAAGCCGGGAAGTAAAACTCCCGAATACTGATTAACACAATAATTCAGGCATAACGGCAGTTTGGCATAGGCCGATTATCAGTTATGCAGGAAAGGGGTATATATGGGCTTTAATAAAAATGGACGTACATTAAAAGAGGATTTAAAGCTGATACAAAGGGGGCTTCGGGAATTTAACCGTATTCTGCCGGGGCAGCTGCAATATGTGGCAGGCAGGAGCCTGGTGGGGGCTGTCTGTCCCTATGTGGCGGTCATTGCCATGGCGGGTATACTGGGGGAACTGACTGGGGAAAGAAGTCTGGAGAAGTTGTTTTTGTATGTGGCAGTGTCCGTAGTGGCAGTGTTTTTACTCACCCTGGTAAAAAGTATCCTGGAGGCCAGGATCTCCGTGGGATACAGTGATCTGTTCGCTGCCCATGAGATTCATTTGACGGATAAGGCATATGGGCTGCCCTATGAACTGCTGGAAAGCGAGGAGGTGAGGAACCTGCGGGATCAGGTGTCAGGCAGCATCAGCGTCTCAGGGGCAGGCATGGCCAGCCTCTACTGGGACATGGAGGCCATATGCGGCAGTTTATGCGCAGGGGTGATTGCCCTGGCATTGTGTATCCGCTATGGGGTGCAGATGGAGTTGGGAGTATTGCCGGTATTGCTTGTGCTGGTGGTGCTTTGCGCCTGGATTTCCTGCCGTATGACGTCCCGGCGTTGGGATGTGAGTTATCAGCTTTTTGAAAAGGGGGCGGTGTACCAGCGGTATGGGGATTATTATACGATGAATTATCTGCCGGATGAGAACATGGGCATGGACATTCGGATTTTCCGGCAAAAGCAGCTGGTATTGACGGAGAGTCAAAAGAGGTGCTATGAACCCTTTGCCGGGGGAATAAGAAAAGAGATGCGGGCGGACAGCTTATATGGCAGCGTAAAACTGCTGTGTACCGGCATATGCGGGCTGGCGGTTTATGGGCTGGTGGCAGCGCAGTCCCTGGAGGGGAGCGTACCCGTGGGGGATATTCTGGTGGCCTACTCCGCTGTGACCTCTTTGATTCTGGCGCTCAGTAATACGGCGGAGACCTTCACCGACCTGCGGAACAACAATACCCATCTGGCAAATTATTTTTCCTATATGGATCTGCCGGAGGAGGCAAGTGATATTTCCAGTTCTTCCGGGAACAGGAACGGACAGGAATCCCTGGGCCGGGGCATGGCCCGGGCCGGAGGAGCAGGGGAAAACCAGACAGAGGGCATGGAGGAGAACGGAGCAGACAAAACAGAGGGCATGAAGAAGAGCGAAGCAGACGGGACAGAGCGCCCGAATGTGAGGGAGCCTGCACAGACTTACGGCGGGCCTGGCACGGGGGCGGATCTCCG
>CAMWSA010000115.1 GCA_947176785.1 uncultured Lachnospiraceae bacterium | reverse complement strand
CTTCATATCCATCCGGCCCTTCATATCCATCCGGCCCTCCATATTCATCCGGTCTTTCACAATCTTCCGGCCCGGCATCCTGTCCATTCTCATATTCTTTATAGACCTCTTTCTCCAGAAATGCCTCCAGCCCCCTGTGGATCTGCTCCATCTCCGACATGTTTCCTATGTTATTTTCTTTATCCATGTTTTTCCGCTCCCCACAATATTGAAGTTTGATCTAAGCCAGGCTCCTGCTGCTCCTATACCACTGCACCCAGGCGGCAAAATGAGTTATATTAAAATAATCGGGTTTGATTTCCCGATTATTATATTGCCCTTTTGTCTGCATGGCAAGGCACTTTATGGAGAATTTATCATTTCTTTATTTTTAATAACAAGATTCGCATGTCCCTGTCCTGTTCTGGCATACATTCATATGCTACAACAGTATTTTTCCAGGAAATGCTTCTTAATTTCCAGTCAAATTATGCTATCTTTACTGTAATTATTGCGAGAGTTTCACATTGCAGGGCGCAGCATGAAATCAATCAGACAGAGCGAGGTTCAATGTCAGGGTAATCCGCAGCCGGTCTCCTTCTAAGTGCGCATATACGCTGCCGTTCATTCGCTCCGCCAACTCTTTTACAATAAACAGCCCCAGCCCGGAGGAACCTTTCCGCCGGGCCGAGTCCGCCTTATAGAATCTGTCGAAAATATGTTCCGGGTCAGGCCTGCTGGTCTCCGACACCCCGTTTTCAAATATCAGGCTGCCTTCCTCCTGCCGGATCACAATGTCTCCGTTGCCGTGCAGCAACGCATTCTGAATCAGATTGTGGAAAATGCGCCGCAGGCATTCCTCGTCCGCCCGGGCACGAAATCCCTCCTGTGCAAAGTCCACCCGGGGAGAAATGCCCTTCTCCTCAAAGCGATGGTACAGTCCCACCAGACAGTCACTGAGCAGGGGCAGCACCTGCACTTCCCGCATGTCCGGTGTAAACTCCTCACTGGTGAGTTTCGTATACAGAAACAGTTCCTCCAGCATATCTCCCAGTTCCCCCAGCCGGTCAGCAGCCACCTGCAGGTAATACTCCCGCCGTCCGGGCTCTTCGCACTCCCGGGCCAGCTGCACATACCCCGCTGCGCCGGTGAGAGGGGTGCGGATATCGTGGGCCAGGCCCGTGATATTCTGCTTTAACTGTCTTTCCGCCCGTTCATACTGTATCTGCCCCTGATGATGAAGCTTTTGCAGCCGGTTCAGCTTCCGGCAAAGGGCCAGCATATCCCTCTGCCGGCTCTGCACCCCCAGTTCCATATGGCTTCCCCGCTCCAGCTCCTGAAGCTGCCTGTGAAGGGACCGTATTTCCAGAATGCAGCGGATATGCCGGATCAACACCCCCCCGCAGATCACGCCTAATATCAACAATACCACCGTCATATCCGTCCTCATACTATAAATTTTCAGTCAAATACCTAAATATCCTGCTTTTTCAGGACGATGCCCGCCACCGCCATATACAGGGCCAGGAATCCGGCCCCCACCACATAGACATACAGGTCCGTCGGGACGGCGTAATGGTTGGAGCCCTGGTCAAGGGTGTGGTAAATTGTGTATTTCATCCAGCCTCCCATATGAACCATGTTCAGCAGCGCATACAGCGGCCCCTGCACCGCACCGGTGCCTAAAAGCACTGCCGTCAGCGCTCCCGCAGCCACGCTCCGGGTCCAGACGCATACCAGAATGACCAGCGCCGCAAATGCCACGGTCAGAAGCCAGGCCCAGGTCAGGTAGAACAGCACATCCCCCAAAGACGAGTAGGATGCCATATTTCCCAACAGCTTATTCATCAACAGCACAAAGATATATTGCGCTGCCAGATAGCAGAAGCTCACGATTCCCGCAGTGGCAATCTTGCTCGCCACATAGTTCCACCGTTTCTGATGCACCACCAGCATATTTTTTATAAAGCCGCTCTGATAATCCATACACACAAACAGCATAACCCATATGCCGAATACCAGATTGTACATGCCGCCGTCCAGGCTGGTCTGCCGCAGCATGACCAGTGTGTCCACCCCGGCCATGATATCGCCCGCCTCCGCCAGATCCTCCGCCGTGAACATCCCGATCTGCACCGCCGTCTTTTGCCCCTGGGGAGTATCCACAAGCCAGAGCATACCCAAAGTAGCCACGATCATCACAAGCATTATGCCAAGGCATACATACACCGATTTACTCCTTTTCATCCTATATAAATCCATTCTCAGCAAATTGAACATCCTATCCTCCATCCGCCCGCATAGCCGGGCAATCAAATAAAGATAAAAGTACTGCATTTTCGGTACTGTTGTGTAAGCCTGAAATCCCCTGTCCCAGAAAATCCGGATGTGCAGCTTTCAATCCCTCACCTATAATCCCGGCCTCCTCAAATCTCATGGAACACGCTCCCGGGCTCTGCGGGCAATCTCTGATTCTGCTCACACATCTTCACCCATGCGCTCCAGAAAATATTCCTCCAGGTCAATATGATGGAATCCTGACGCATATACCGGCACCCTGTTTTCCGCCAGCTTCCGGTTCACTTCCACCCCCTCGGAAAGCCCATATATCCGTATGGTTCGTGCATCGGACACCTCTGCCTGCACCTGCGGGAAGGTCTCCTGGATCACAGGCAGCGCCCGGCGCACATCCGCCACCTCCACCTGAAAGTAATCCTGGCATTTCTCCTCCAGTTCGCTGCGGGTGATCTGCTCCATCAGTTCCCCGTTCTTGATAATCCCGTAATTGGTGGCGATTTTACTCAGTTCTCCCAGGATGTGGGAACTGAGCAGGATGGTCTTTCCCTCCTCCTGAAGCTTAAGTATCAGCTGCCGCAGTTCTTTGATCCCTTCAGGATCCAGTCCGTTGATGGGTTCATCCAGGATCAACAGATCCGGGTTGCCCAGCAGCGCCAGCGCAACGCCCAGGCGCTGCTTCATCCCCATGGAAAAATGCTTTACCTGCTTTTTGCCGGTATTCGAAAGCCCTGCCAGTTCCAGCACCAGGTCTACGCTTTTCTCCTCCGCCAGGCCCATGCATTTGGCCTTCATCACCACATTCTGCCTGGCCGTCATATTGGGGTACAGCCCCGCTTCTTCGATCAGCACCCCCAGACGCCTGCGCACCACCGGGTCACTGACCGGTTTCCCAAACAGGCTGACCTCCCCCTGGGTGGGGCTTGCCAGCCCGCTGATCATTTTCAGTGTGGTGGACTTCCCGGCACCGTTCCTGCCGATAAACCCATAGATCTGGCCCTCTCCCACTCTCAGATTCAAATCCTTTACCGCTGCCCTGCCGCCATAGATCTTTGTAAGCCCCCTTGTCTCCACGGCAAATGCACTCTTTTTTCCCGTACTCACGCTCTTTCTGCCCCTTTCTGATTATACTCACGAACGATTCAATTTTCGTTCGTATATGCATTCCGCATCCCCCGCCGGTGTCCAGGCACTGCCCTGGACGCTGTCCGGGAATCTGCTGTTTTTGTTCCTTACAAAGAGCAGTATAAACCGGCGGGGTTCAAAAAGTGTTCAGAAAAGGTTAAGAAAGTTTAAAGCCCATCCCCCACACGGTCTGGATGTAGGTATCCGTCCCGCTTTTCTTCAATTTGGAGCGGATATTGCTGATATGTACATTGATGGTTTTGTCCTCAGCCAGATACTCTTCCCCCCAGGCGTATTCATAGATCATCTGCTTGGTAAACACTCTTCTGGGATTGCGGATCAGCAGTTCCATGATAAGGAATTCGTGCCTGGTCAACTCCACCGTTTCCCCGCAGGCGGTCATCTCCCGGGTGTCTGGCGTCAGCGTCCAGTCGCGGTATGTATAGGTCTTTCCCATAGGAAACGTTCCGCCCGATTCAGCGGAAGCTTCACTTCGCCCGGAAGAATCATTGCCCTGTACGCAGACAGTTCCCTCCCGGTCAAAAATACCTTTGTCCTGCGCGTCCGATACCGGGCCACATCCCGCCGCTCTGCTCCGCCGACGCAGCTGTACCTGTATCCGCACCAGCAGTTCCGGCAGGTCGAAGGGCTTGCAGAGATAGTCCTCCGCCCCGGCAGACAACACCTCCACCTTGCTGTCCGTCCCGCTCTTGGCAGACAACACGATCACCGGCGCTCTCCGTGCAAACAGGGACACCAGCTCCTCCCCAGGAATGCCCGGCAGCATCAGGTCAAGAAGCACCAGGTCATACTCCTCCATGGAAAACAGCAGCTTCCCCTCGCTTCCTGAATAAGCCTGGCCGCAGGTGTATCCATGGCTTTCCAGATAATCCTTCAGCATTTGGTTGTTGGAGGCATCGTCCTCCACGATCAAGATTCTCTCCATATATTTGTTACCTTCCTATACGCACAAACGGTTAGATTATCTCCCATAGTCCACCGTGTTGGCCAGAAACACTGTGGTAGCTGGCAGAAAGCATGTAGACCATGTCCTTGTCCACAGCCCCCAATCCGTAGGATACCTTTTCTTTCGCCGTCAGTCTCATGACTCCCTCCCCCTTCCTGTCAGAGTTCCACGTCCTGGTCTATAATAAACAACCTTCTGCTATTAATTATTTTTACCGTAAAAGAAAGCCAATTCCGGTCATTATCTTCCACCGAAACGGCTTTCTTCCAATTACTCTCCCTAACTCGATAACAGCTGCTTATTCAGCCTTGTCCTCTTTCTTCTCTTCCAGCTTCTTCAATGCTTTGGCTGCAAATTCCTTGCCGCCGATGCCAAAGGCAATGGCAAATGCCACGGCAATAGCCAGGACAGTCAGATGGAATGTATCATTGACGATGGAAGAAGCAATGCCAAGTTCACTCAAAATCATGAATACGCCCGCAACGATGATCCCGGCTTTAGCCACTACGGCATAGGTATTCATGCCATTCTTGCGCAGCGCCTTCTCGGCCATGGAACTCACGATCAGGGCAGCGGCCAGAATCAGGACTGCGGCCAGCGCCCTGGGCATATAAGCGATAACGGAAGCGCCAACCTCCGTCAGCACATCCAGCTTCAACACATTCAGCCCCTCTACCACAAAGAAGATTACCACCACTGCGTAAACCACACCGCCGGTCACTTTCGACAGCACGAACTTCTGGCTCTTTTCATCCAACAGTCCCTGCAGCTTGGCATCCAGCCCGGCAGAGGCGATCAGTTTGGTCACAATCTGGCCCGCCAGCTTGCCGATCATGCAGCCGATTACAATGATAACCAGACCGATCACAATGTTCGGGATAAAGCTGATCACGCTGTTTAACATGCTGACGGCGGGCACGGAGATAACCGTAATATTCAGCACATTCAGGGCCATGATCACCGTGGGGATCAGGATCAGCACATACACTATGTATGCCAGAGTATTGGACAGCTTGTCCGCATTCTTTACCTCGATGCCTGCCTTCTCCTGCAGCTTGTTGATATTCAGCTTGTCAAAAACAGGTACCAGCAGCTGACGGACCAGCTTGGCGATCAGGTTTCCCACCATCAGTACGATGGCCGCGGCCACCAGATTGGGCACATAGCCCCAGATGGTATTCAGGATATTGCTGATGGGTGCCATTACACTGCCCAGGCCCAGCGCAGTGAAAATCCCCGGTACAAACAGCAGGAATACCAGCAGATATACCAGCTTGCCGATAAATTCTTTGGCGCTGCCGGGCTTGTCTGCAGTATCAGCCTTTGCCAGGATATTCTGCAGCCTGGTCTTGTCAATCAGCTTCAGCACCAGAGATTTCACGATGGCCGCCACGATAAAGGCAATCGCCAAAATCAGTGCCGCAGCAATAATAGAACCCACTCCTCCCAAAATGCTGTTCAGAAAATTCGTTAAAAAGCTCATTTGTTTCCCTCCTAGAATTATTTTTCAGAATCATTTCGATTCTATGTATATCAAATTATAACATACTCATCTGGAAATGAAAACCTATTTGTTAGAAAATTCTGTCAAATTTGTATTTTGCATTTTGGCAGTTACGGGGAAATCATCCATTCCCTTATTTTCTTCTGTTATTTTTTTACACTTTTTGTTATAATGGATATCAAAGATCCGGATGGCAGCTGAAGGACAGGCGCAGAACACATGTGTATGGAAGCGCCCTATATGGAAGCTTTTGCCGGACCGAAAGCGAAATTTCCAATGTCGTTGACTATGCTTCAAAACGGATCTTTACACCCCAGCGCCGGACACATATGTGCAAAAATACGGGCTGTCGGAGCGAAACAAAACTGTCCAGGCGTTCTTGATTCCGGGAATGCGGGTAGAAGGACTTAAATTCAGGAGGTAATCGATATGAACGAAAATCTGCAGCAATTATGCGACAAATACATGGATTATATCTTAGAACAGCTTAACGCCCTGCTGGCTATTGACAGTCCCACCGGCTACACCAGGCAGGCGGGGGAATATCTGATGGCGGAATATACCCGCCTGGGTTATGCCCCCATACGCACCAAAAAGGGCGGCGTGCTGGTGGATCTGGGCGGCAGCGGCAATGCAGTCATGGTGATGGCCCATGTGGACACGCTGGGAGCCATGGTAGCGGAGATTAAGGACAATGGCCGCCTGCGTCTGACGCCTCTGGGCGGCCTCAATGCCAACAATGTGGAGACAGAGAACTGCACTGTCCGCACTCTGGACGGCCGCAGCTATGAAGGCACCATTCAATTGATGGATGCCTCCCTCCACGTCAATGACAAATATCAGGAGACAGGCCGCAGCTTTGACACCCTCGAACTGCTGCTGGACGAACCAGCCCGTTCCAAGGACGAGGTACTGGCCCTGGGTATCACCAACGGAAGCTATGTGTGCTTAAATCCCCGGACCCGAATTACCGAATCCGGCTACATCAAGAGCCGTTTTCTGGACGATAAGCTGAGTACCGCTATCCTGCTGGGCTATGCCCGCTATGTAAAAGAGGAGCATATCTCGCCGCTCCGGAAGGTCTGCCAGCACATCACCGTGTTTGAGGAGGTGGGCCACGGTGCCTGCGGCACCGTTCCGGAAGATGTGGAGGAAGTATTGTCCGTGGATATGGGCTGTGTGGGCAACGGCCTGGAATGCACCGAACGCCAGGTATCCATCTGTGCCAAGGACAGCCACGGCCCCTACCACTATGAGGTACTGCAGGCGCTGGTACAGGCCGCAAAGGACAATGGCATTGACTATGCCACAGACGTGTACCCTCATTACGGCTCCGATGCGGATGCCGCCCTGGATGCGGGTGCGGATGCCCGCCACGGCCTCATCGGGCCGGGAGTCTATGCCTCCCACGGCTATGAGCGCTCTCACCGGGACGGCGTGTGCAATACTTTCGCATTGTTAAAAGCCTACCTGGGTTGATTGTCCCGGCTGCCTGGCTCTGCATGAGTCGGCAGCCTTGCAGTCACATGTGCATACAGTTCCAACGACCCCTTTTATATGCAAAACGGCTTTCATCGATCTTCTTCTCTCCGATAATGCTCCTCCAGCCATCTCGCCACCCCGTCACTGTCATTGCTGCCGATCACAGCCGTGGCTATGGCTTTCAGTCCGGCGACCGCATTTTCCACCGCATAGGCTTCGTCCGCCATTTCAAACATATCCCTGTCGTTCTCGCCGTCTCCAAACACCACCAGCCGGTCGCAGCCCAGCAGCTTTTTCAGCTGTGCGATGGCGTGCGACTTGGAGGCTTTCAGGGGCATGATCTCCAGCCACTGCTCTCCGGTATATAGTTCTGTCTGAAATACGCAGTGATATTTTTCCCTGTATTTCTCATATAAGGGTTCCAGCTTTTCTTTTTCATCTATACAGGTCAGATAGAATATTTCCCCCTGAAGCAAGCCTTCCTCATCCGCCACGGGATGGGTTCTTATATCCCCTTTTCTGCTGTCTAAAAATTGTACCATGCCCGGCGTGCATCGGGCGGGTATATAGGAGAATTTCTCCTCGCCGTCCAGAAATGAATAGACAATAGGATGCACGCCTCCTGTAAACAACTCCTTCAGCACCTCCCCAATCTCCTCACCGAAAAAATTCTTGCGTATGGGGGAGCCGTCCCCATTTACTAAAGCAGCGCCGTTATAGACCACCAGAGGAATATCCGTCCGCAGCCCCGCCGTGACCTTGCAGGCCGTCAGATAGGATCTGGCCGTGGCGTAGGAGAACAGCATGCCCTTTTTCAGGAGGGCATTGATGGCCTGGTTGGTGTATTCTGAGGTCTTGGCATCGCTTTGCAGCAGGGTTCCGTCCAGGTCGGATATGTATAGGGTTTTCATTGGGGCCTCCTTTTTCAATTTTCACTCCCTTATGGCGCAATGTGATCCTGCATCTTGTTAATCTCACAGGCCAATACCGATACGGCATATGCTTCCAGTCATCTGCTTTTTATCCGGGTAAGCAGGCACACCACCTCACAATGGCCTGTAAACGGAAACATGTCCACCGCCACGGCCCTCTCCGCCCTATACCCATTCTCTGCCATATATTTCACATCCCTTGCCAGCGTCTGCGGGTTACAGGACACATATACCACCCTCTCCGGTGCCATATGTGCCACTGCCGACAGGAATTCCCCGCTGCTGCCGCTGCGGGGCGGGTCCAGCAGGACCACGTCCACCTGGGCACCCTGGGCCTCCATCTCAAGCAAAAAACGGCCTGCATCATTTTGGTAGAACTGGATATTCCGCACCTGGTTGATTCTGGCATTGTTGCGGGCATCCCGCACTGCGTCGGCATTCAGTTCCACGCCGATCACCTGTCTGGCCCTGTCGCTGGCAATGATGCCGATGGTGCCGGTGCCGCAGTAGGCGTCCACCACCGTCTCCTGGCCGGTCAGGGCTGCATACTCCATAGCCTTGGTGTACAGTACCTCCGTCTGCACCGGATTGACCTGATAAAAGGATCTGGGTGAAATTCGGAAAGTCCTGCCGCAGAGAGTATCCTCGATATACCCTCTGCCGTAAATTACCTGCTCCCTGTCCCCCAGTACCATACTGGTGCTTCGGTTATTTACATTGACCACAATGGTGGTAATCTCCGGGTGGCGCTTTAGTAATGCCTTTACAAAATTGTTTTTAGAGGGCAGTATGGAAGATGCCAGTACCAATACCACCATGATCTGTCCGGAAGTCTGTCCCGTGCGGACCAACACATGGCGCAGCAGTCCATAACCCGTATCCTCATTGTACGGACGAATCTTAAAGGAGGGTAATAACTCCCGGATGGACACAATGACGGCATCCGCCTCCTGATTCTCGATCCGGCAGCTGTCCACCGGCACGATCCGATGGGTCCGCTCCGCATAGATGCCGGAGACGGGCTGGTGTTTCTTATCCTCCCCAAACACGGCATGTACCTTATTTCGATAATACAATGGCCTCTCCATGCCCAGTATTCCCTCCAGCCTGCAATAGGGGGCCAGGAGCTTTCTCACCTGTTTTTCCTTCTCCTTCAGCTGCTGCTGGTAATCCATACCGATCCACTGGCATCCGCCGCATCGCTTTGCCACAGGGCAGAGGGAATTTCCTGCACCGCCCCCGGCCGTGGTTTTTTCCGTATGCCCGTTGGTATTGACCCGATTGGGGGCATATATGTTTTTTTCTCTTTTTTCTTTACTCTGTTTCATCTTGTCCCCACGTATTGACCTAACCTGTCTTGCCCATTGCAGCACCTTTTTAGGCCGGTTCGATACTTACCTTTGCCTGCGGCATTCCTTAATATATATTGAAAGGTTTCCCTTCCAAGCTTCCGGACATGCCGACGCAGCCGGTACAAACAATGTATGAATCTTTTGCTGTTCGTTTTCTGTTCCTATTCTATGCTATCTGTGTTTTTTTGTCAATCTTTCCTCTGCCCGCATATCGCGGGCCTCGCCTGCGATATTGCACCAATTAGTATTTGGAAGTTTTACTTCCAAACTTACCTTATTCCTGCATACCGCTGGCTGC
>CAMWSA010000114.1 GCA_947176785.1 uncultured Lachnospiraceae bacterium | reverse complement strand
AGGTCTCGTGGGCTCGGATATGTGTATAAGACACAGGCCCACAGGGGCATCGCAGCACGGAGACGGGGCTCGGAACAGGAGACGAGAATATGGCAAAGCAGAAAGAAAAACAGAAACTGATCGCCAACAACAAAAAAGCCTATCACGACTATTTTATTGAAGAGAGTTATGAGGCGGGCATCGCCCTTCACGGCACGGAGGTTAAGTCCATGCGCCAGGGCAAATGCAGTATCAAGGAATCTTTTATCCGTATAGAAAACGGGGAGGTCTATGTCTATGGCATGCATGTAAGTCCTTATGAGAAGGGGAATATTTTCAATAAGGACCCTCTGCGGATCAAGAAGCTTCTGCTGCACAAATACGAGATTAACAAGCTTTCCGGCAAGGTGGCGGAGAAGGGACTTACTTTGGTGCCGCTGCAGGTATATTTCAAGGAAGGGAAAGTCAAGGTGGAGATCGGCCTGGCAAGGGGTAAAAAACTATATGACAAGCGTCAGGACATCGCCAGGAAGGACCAGCGGCGGGAGGCGGAGAAGGAGTTCAAGGTCAAAAACCTGTAAAAGGCTTTCCATACTATGACCGTTAAGCTTTTCCAATTCCTGCACGGCACATGCTGCATCATTTGGCAACATATGCCCTACAGAAAATCTAATCGGTCGTGAGTATAAAAATTTTTCAAAATTGAACCACAGGTTTACTTGCCAAAGGCATCGGGAGATGCTATAATGAAGATGCTTACAGGAGGAACTGGTAAGCGTGCCGGTACGGCTTTACGGGCGGGGCGGCAATTCGGGGTAGTAAAGGTTTCGACAGGGGTCTTGCAGCTGGAGAAGCTATCCGTTGCGACACGTTAATCGCACAATTAAACTAAACGCTGAAGACAATAATCAGTTAGCATTCGCAGCCTAGTAAGCTGTGAATGACGTCGCCTCAGGCGGCTTGTCCGGTCCAGGGCACCCACACTCTGGAGTCCGGGCATCGACTATGTGGGAAACGACGTGCGGTAAGCTTTGCCCGCATGGGCGTATCATGAAGCTACTGTTCCGGCTGGGGAGTCTGTTCGCCAGCCGGAGGCAGGAAATGCTGTTCGCGTAAAGCGTGAACCGCGAAACAACAGACTATGATAGTAGAAGGACAGGGAATGGGCTTTTGGACACGGGTTCGACTCCCGTCTACTCCACTCGAACAAAAAGAGAAGAAAATGGCGGATTTCATTGTTAAATCAATGAAATCCGCCATTTTCCATGTGTCTATTTACTTATCATAAAAGCACCACACTCAACAAAAAAGTGAACTTTTTTGTCATGAAAATTGTCATGAGACTTGTTAAGAAAAGAGGGCATTTCCAAGTTTACTGGCAGCAGCCCTCTGGGCATCTTTATTTTTATCCTCCATGGCATGACGATACACGCCTTTCATGACATAAGCTGTTTCCCAGCCCCCGGATCGCAGGATATCTTCTTCTGGGATGTTCATGGCACTCATTTTAGATGCAAAGTAATGCCGGAGTTTATGAATAGAAAAAAGCGGGATACCTAGCTTTTTCTGGGACGCTGCAAGGAACTTTGTGATTTCTCCGGGATGCCCTTTATACACATAACCCCTTTCTCTAATCTTATCAGCAACATCCATAGGAATTACAATATCTCTTGTGCTGGCGGTGGTCTTGGTGGTTTTCTTGATAACCCATTCAAGATTTTCATCTTGAACTTTGGCTTTTGTGATGCTTACTACATCACCATCAATATCTTCAGGGGTAAGAGCACATATCTCTGATCTGCGCATCCCGTAACAGGCGAGAATGATCGGGATTTCATATTCGGTATCCTTAGCATAACTCAATATCTTTTTTACATCATCATCAGACGGTATATAAGGCTCATTTTTGACTTTTTGCGGCAGGGTGGTATTTAGCTTCAAGTCGGGGCGGAAAGAGCCAAGGACGGCCGATAAGAGGCCGTGGTGATTACGTACAGTCTTAGGACTGCAGTTCCCTGCAATCCGATTAATTTCTGACTGTACATCAAGGGCGGAAATGTTGTAAATGTTACTATCGAGAAATGCATCTGAAATTTGTCGTACTATGCCGCTATATCCCCGGATCGTACTGGGGGATAAAATATTTTTCTTGGATTCTATATATTTCTGAGTGGCAACTCTGAAAGTAAGAGTATCATATTTTATTTGAACCTTGTCGAGTTCTGCCGCCATGGCCAGAGTAGCCTCTTTTTGTGTGGGCTTATGATCAAATACAACGGTGTATGTTTGCCCTTTGTACATCTTCCTGATCCGATAGGAGCCGGATGGCAGTTTCTCAATTTTCATAGTATCTTCCTCCTGCTATATTATTCTAAGCTGCTTCTGTCCTATCAAAGACAGCCTTTTCATCTATTTATAGCATCTGCCGCAAGGTGTTTTGCCCATAGCTATAGCTTCTTCCAGAGTTACTTGATAGGCATTATCCATTCCACAACCATTTTTACGATGGTATCTTTTGGCGGTATCATCAACCCAAACTAAAATACCTGACTGTGGAGGATCGGGAACAGGTACTGGCGCAGGATCGGGAACAGGTACCGGCGCAGGATCGGGAACAGGTACCGGCGCAGGATCGGGAACAGGTACCGGCGTAGGTTTTGGAGTAGGCACTGTTGTAGGATCAGGAGTAGGTGCAGCTGTGGGTTCAGGAGTAGGTGCAGCCGTAGGTTCAAGGGTAGGTGCAGCCGTGGGTTCAGGAATAGGTGCAACCGTGGGTTCAGGTGTTGGTGTTGTCGTAGCTATGTTTGCTGATCTGGTATTTGATACAGTATTATCTAAATCAGTTTCGACTGGTGTAAATCCCAAGCCGATAAAACTGAATAAGAAAATCAAAGCCGATAGGCCCGCCAGTTTGAAATTCTTTTTCGCAGGCTTCCTTCGGAATAATTTTACCATGGCAAATAGCACAAATATAAAGATGCATGGCAGGCTTATTACAACCAAAAGTGAAAGTACAATATTCATAAAATTCTCCTTTGCATTTTATTAATCCAATCACTAACAGACTTATATTGAATGAATTTTACCACACAAATCAGTAATAATAAAGGCTGAATTTATTTTAATGCGATTTTTAAGGTAGAAAGTTATTAGTTATGGAGTACTTTTTGTAATCAGAAATACATTATGGTATAGATTTTGAATAGTGATCTATGGTGAAAGAATCATTTACAATAAACGTTTGGTTTATTTTAGACAAAATATCTATAAAATATTTTATGTTTGACAAAATAGCTTTAAATATGTCAAAGTTAAATTGAAAAACGGAGGTATTTAAAGAAAGGAGAACACCTCGTAGATCTTGGTGTATAGCCGATTGAAAAATGGCGCACACTGAAAAAATGAGAATACTGGTATGGGAAGCCCGCCACGATAAAAAATTAACATTGAAGCAGCTATCAGCCCTTTCCGGAGTAAGCAAGACAACATTGAACGATATCGAAAATGGAAAGCTGTCGCCAACATTGAACCAGCTGGAAGCAATAGCCAGAGCCATGAACCTCAGAATAACTGACTTGTTTGAAAGCGAATACAAATAACCATAGCATATTTAAGGCAGCATTACAAGCTGGTTTAAAATATTTCCGTGATCACGGAAATAGGTGCATCCTATATTGAAATGGTTTAAACTAATTGGTATAATTTGCTACATAAGAAAGGAGCAGATATCATGGAGGAATTGAGAGAAAAAATTAATAGGATATTAGATGGATTTACAACAAAGGAAATGTTGGAGAAAGCCTATGAACATATTTTGTTTATATACATACACATTTGCAATAAAGAGCAAAAATAGCAGGGGAATGGAAGCACCCCTGCTACATTTTTTTTGAAAAATTTCGTATGAACTGCTTAATTGCCGCCCGTATATCTGGATCGGACTCCAGGTAGGCCTGGAGCAATTTTTCATCATCCTCATCACATCCGTACGCTATACATAGATCACCAAGGATAGTTTTGGGGAGATCAGAGTACATTTCACCAGTTCCATATTCCAGCCAGTCATAATTTACATTGAACTCTCGGCAGATGGCCTTTTTCATCTGAACTGTTATTTTGTTTTCACCTTTTTCAAGTTTAGAAATAGCTTGTTTGCCAACTCCAAGTCTTGCGCCGAATATCTCAAGTGTAAGTCCATTTTGCTTTCTTATTTCTTTTAGTCGTTCACCTTCTGTCAATTAGATCACCTCCCAATACATAGATTAACACAGCTAAAGTATAAAAGCAACAAAAAAAGTAACTAGAAGCGACAAAAAGGAGTTGACAAAGTATATTTAATAGACTATATTGTAACTAGAAGCGACACGGAAAGGAGGACAAACATATATGACAGTAGCATTAATTACCCAAGAAAACTTCATCCAGAGCAGTCAGATTGAGGAGGCAAAGGAATTTATCGAATTTTTGAAGATATTGTCTCCCGACGAAAAAAAAGAACTCCGTGGGATGATTCGCGGGATGCAGGCCATGAAAGAGATCATGGAAAGCAGCGCTCAGAAAATGGTGGTTTAGAGAGGGAGAGGAGGGTAAATATGATGAGATCATTGTTTATGGTGAGAAAGAAGGGAACCGTAAGCGGACGTACTGAAATTACTATAAGATTTAATCAGACAATAGGTACTCCGCTCAATAAGGTTCTCCCTTTTCGGAATTGTGTACCCATGGAAAACGAGCCTATAAATATGCAGAAAGAAAGGGAGGTTGACCTCCCTTAATTCTTATCTTGGAGTTCGACCAATTTCTTAATTTGGTCAAGGGCGTAGTCCTGGAAGTCTGGACGTAGCGATTTAAAGATTTGAAACGCTTCATCATATTTACTGGCTTCATTCAGATCGCTACTGAACATTTCGCCTTCGCCAGTTTCCAACCAATGTTGATTTACATTATACAATTCGCATATATGACGTAACAGCAATTCTTTAGGTGGAACACGGTTATATTCGATATTACTTATTACATCACGGCTTACACCCAGCTTTTCACCGAACTCTCGTTGAGATAATTTTAATGACTCTCGTATTGCTTTTACTCTATTAGACAGTGGAACCACCTCCTTTAATCTGAATAAGTATATCATACAACACAAAAATGAAACAGTCAACACAATTTTATGACAAAATGAGTGTTGACAACACTAAAAATATATGCTAAATTGTGTTTATAACACATATATAGAAAGAGAGGTGAGCATATGACACAGACAAAAGAAAATGTACGGCGTACAACTGAATTTGATACTCTTTTCATGAACTTAAACGAGAAAGGGCAAGAAGCAGCATTGACCATTTTAAAGTCACTTGATTTTGCCCAGTCTGTGATGAATTTGCAAAGAGCAGAGAACCAGTGTAACCCGACAAAGCAACTTGTATAAACATACACGAAAGGTTGTTCCAATATACAGTGGGAACACTTTTCCGAAAAGGGAGTTTCTTATAAAGGAGGTGCCAAAGATGCCGCGAGTGGCAATAAACAAAAAGACATATATGATCCGTGATCTGTCAAGCTGGATAGTAGGCCGGATGCACGCCAAAGGTCTCCGGCAGGAAGATGTGGCAAAGTGGATCGGGATCAACCAGCAGTCTTTGTCCAGGCGACTGCGGATGGCCAGGGACGGTGTGGATGAATTCAGCTTCTGGGACTTGGTGGTATTACTCAAAAACCTGGATGCCACAGACGAAGATATTTTGCGGCTGACAAAGATGTAAAGGAGAATTGAGATGGCAATGTGGGAACGATGACGGATCAGCGGGGAGACACGTTGATACTGGCTTATGATCCCACATCAAAGTCAGTACATATTAAGGAGGAGACAGGAGATGCTTAAGGACATTATAATCGCCATTCTGGCAGGCATAGCTATAGTTCCGCCGGGAGATCCCGAGAGAGTGATCCTGGTAATGGGAATAGCGGTGATGGTATTCATGGTCTTACTGTGGATTGATGATCTGTGGGACAAGCGTCAGGAGATCATACAACGTACCCTTGATATCCTGCGGTACGCCTGCAGCCTGATCCACTGGTACTTGATCCGGCTTTGTAACTGGCCTATAGAGGTATTGCAGCGCCGCCGCCGCAGGGAGGCTATCAGAGAATATGTAGTTCGGCTGCTGGAAAAGGAGGTGAGGGAATCATGATGTACACGGTATGTGAATATTGCGGGGCGCATCTGGACCCAGGGGAGCCCTGCGAATGCAGGAAGTATACTGATTTGCCTGGGCAGTGCGGGAACGAGGAAATAAAAGATCCCCTGCAGCAGGCAGTGACACTGGACGGAAATAGCCGAGGGCAAGAATAAGGGCGGGGAGGTGCAGGATTTGGCAGACGAGGGAGTAAAATATTTCCCCTTGTACTGCGTCCTTGATGAAAAATTTGAACTGATAGAGGCAGAATTTGGATTGAAAGCATTTGCGATAGTTGTCAAGCTGTATCAGAGAATATATGGGGAGCATGGTTATTATTGTGAATGGAATGATGACATAGCACTTATGTTTGCGAGGCAGTGTGGCCTTTCGAATGTCGGTGTATCAAAATGTAGTATGGACCCTCTCGCCTGTGCGGATCGTTCTTCGCAGTCTGGACGGCCCAAAAACTTAATAGACCAGGTGGTCGCTGCTTCTGTCAGGCGGGGTATCTTCGATAAAGAACTTTTTGAAAACTATTCCATCCTCACATCAAGAGGGATACAGAGGAATTTTTTAAACATCGTCAGGAATAGGAAAAAAGTTGAAATAAAGGGAGAGTACCTTTTATTAAGTGACGCCGAAATTAGGGGTAATGTTGTAATAATCGGAGAATCTTACGTAAGAAATGCCGTTTCTTACGTAAGATTCAAACAAAGTAAAGTAAAGGAAAGCAAAGGAGATAAAAACATAACGCGCGCGCGAATGATTGAGGATTTTATATCCAGTTATCCGAAACAATGCAATCGTCATTTAACAGAACTTGCATATTGTAATCTGGTAAGAGACGGCAAGGAAACAGAAGAGAACCTGATCGCCTGCGCAAAAAACTATGCTGAGTCATGCCGCATTCTAAAGCTGCAGGAAAGATTTATAAAAAATGCGGAAAATTTCCTGCAGTACTACGTTTTCGAAGAATACTTGCCTGGTAAGTATCAAAAACCGAGAGTAGAGACTAAGAATAGCTTTAATGATTTCAGGCAGAACACGTATGACTTTAGCAAATTGGAGGAGGAACTGCTGAGTAACTGATGGGACCATTAAAAATTGTAAACCTATACATAGAGACAGATCTCCATGGCCCCAGGCGGCAGGACGGGGTAGCCATGTACATCCTGGAGGCCCAGACCTCCAAAGGGGCGGCCACCCGGGATAAGATCATCCTGATCCCGGATACCACGGAGCATCACCTGACCCTTGAGGCCCTGGAGGACGCCCTGGGACGGCTGACAGAGTGCTGCCAGGTAGAGGTATGGCTGACAGACCGCTACATATCTGATGCCATATACAGCGGCCTGCTGCAACAGTGGCAACTCAGGGATTGGCAGACAGCCAAAGGCAAACCTGTGACAGATGCAGACCTCTGGCGGAGCATAGCCACCCTCCTGCGGGAGCATGTAGTAACGCTGCATCCTGCAGAACATCATGGATACCGCAGTTGGATGCAGGAGCGAATCAAAAAATTCACGGAAGAAAGGTTGACGGGAAGGAGATCACCATGAGCAGATTCAAGGAATACCTGGAACGTTACAGTAGGATGGGGCGCTGTACGCCGGAGGAGGCCCAGAAGCAGGCCATCTGCCGGGAAGTGGAGAAGTATTATGAGGGCAAGGATAAAGAGGCTCCCACGCTGCACCACGAATTTGTCTGCTGTAGTGAGAGTTAATTCGAAAAAAGGAAAGGAACTGAAAGCATGAAGAAACTGAATGATAGGGATATAGAGGTAATAGGGATCATCCTGGCAGCAGGCCAGCCTCTGACATCCACCCAGATAGTGAATGCCGGGCAGGAACTGACCCAGAGCACCGTACAGGCTGTACTGCGGAAGCTGCTGGCAGTAGGCTGCATTGAGGTACAGGGCATAACCTATAGCGGCAATGTTTTGAGCCGTACATTTGCGGCGACAGCCGCCGCAAAGACAATGATTTTGGAAAATTTTGCTGAGCACTACCGCAAGATCAGCGGCATCATTAGTATGCAGGAGGCTGTGGAGGCATTGCGGGGATAGGAGGAAACGAATGCGTCAACTGACACTTTTTGATGAGGAGGAACATACTGGCATTGACGATAATGCCCCAGAGATTATACGGAACTCCTGGAAAAAGGCCAAGCAGGATATGAAGAGGAATTTCGGCGAATTACAAGCGAAGCCGTATGAAGAAAAGATAGAGCGCCAAACAGGTATAGCATGGGAATTTTTCCAGGAGATGCAAAAGCGCGGATGTGGTTGCCATGTATCAGTCGGCGGCCTGGACAGTATCACCCTCTTTATCTGGTTACATAGTATTGGCATTCATATTCCGGCGATATCTGTCTCCGGCGTGGAGGATAAGAGTATTCAGAAAGTACACCGGGCGCTGGGCATTGAAATCGTAAAATCTTACAAGAACAAAACACAGATACTCAATGAATTTGGTTTCCCTGTCATTTCAAAGCGGATCGCTGGAAAGATCGATTTATTGCAGCACCCCACTGAGGACAATAAAACCGTGCGCCATGCGATTATCACGGGAGAGTGTGGAGAGCAAGGACACTTTGCTAAGAACAGCCGCATGAAGTTGCCCCTAAAATGGCTCAAGCTATTCGGCGGATACGAGAATAAAAATGAGGGAGTGAACTATCAGCATCCAGACTTCCTAGTATCCAATGACTGCTGTTACTGGCTGAAAGAAAAGCCATGTGACGACTGGGCAAAATCCCATAATTCTTTTCCGTATCTGGGAATGATGGCGAGTGAGGGAGGACAGCGGGAAGAGGCTCTTGTAGAACATGGCTGTAATTACTATGGGGCCACTGTTACCAGATCAGCACCCTTTGCCATATTTATGCGCAATGACATTCTGCAGCTGGCTCTGGAGATGGATAGATGGTACCAGGGAAATATAGACCTATTTGAAAATCTCTATTACCAGCAGCCATACAGCAGGGATAAGAACGGGGCGGTAATCCCATATGAGCCGCTACAAACCACCATCCCTGCAATTTATGGAGTAATCCGACAGCATGAGAATGGCAACCTATACACTACCAGGGCACAGCGCACAGGATGTTCCATGTGCGGCTTTGGGATCCACTTAGAGCAGCGCCCTCATAGATTTGACCGCCTCCGGGAAGATAACCCGCAAGAATGGGAATATTGGATGTATCAATGTTGCAAAGACAAGGAGACGGGCGAGCTTTATGGTTGGGGGAAAGTGCTGGATTACATAGGAGTGGAGTGGAAAGATGTGCCAGCGGTACAGCTGGAACTCTTTGAGGGAGGCTGGGGGGGATGAATATTGCGCTGCATGACGCTGAAAGGGATTGTTTTAAGACCGGGAACAAGTTTCCAAATTATGCCCTCATGAAGATCTCTGCATACCATAAGGCGCAAGGAGATAATGTGGAGTGGTGGAATCCGCTAGTCAAATATGACCGGGTATACAGCAGCAAGGTTTTCGATTTTACTCCTGTAGACCCATATCTCCCGGAAGATGCAATCCGGGGAGGCACAGGATACAGAGACCTCCTGGTTGACAATAGGCTACCAGACGAGATAGAGAATATGTTCCCGGATTACAGCATCTATCCGGAATGCGATTATGCCATAGGATACCTCACAAGGGGCTGCCCCAACAGATGCCGCTGGTGTATAGTGCCCAAGAAAGAGGGAGACATACAGCCATACAGGAGATGGCAGGATCTGGTAAGGCCAGGCACAGACAAACTGGTACTGATGGACAATAACATCCTGTCCTGTAC
>CAMWSA010000113.1 GCA_947176785.1 uncultured Lachnospiraceae bacterium | reverse complement strand
GTCATATGGAGGTATGACCCCATTTTCCTAAACGGGAAATACACGGCGGAGTATCATCTGAAAGCCTTCGGGGAGATTGCCGACAGGCTGGCTGCTTATACGGAGCGGGTGGTGGTCAGTTTTGTGGACATGTACGCGAAAATCCGGCGCAACGCCGCGGCACACTCCATCCGGGAGACGGAGGAGGGCGACATGCTGCGCCTGGCCGGGGAGATGGCACGGATTGCGGAAAGCCATCGCCTGCGGATTGAGAGCTGCGCGGAGCAGGCGGATTTCCGGTCGCTGGGAATCCGCCGTGGGAGCTGCATTGACCGGGAACTGATCGAAAGGCTGGCGGGATGCAGGCTGACCGGCGGAAAAGACAAAAACCAGAGGAAAGAGTGCGGCTGCTTTGAGAGCGTGGATGTGGGGGCCTACAACACCTGCTTAAACGGGTGCAAGTATTGCTATGCCAATTTCAGCGATGAAAAGGTGGCGGAGAACGCCGGGCGGTGCAGGGTGGATGCGCCGCTGCTGTGCGGTGAGATCGGACCGGGGGACAAGGTTACGGACCGGATACAAGGCGGTCGGTAAACCGATACGGGAGCAGTGCGGCAGGAGGCAGGATAAAGCTCCTTCATGGGAGATTCGTGCTGTCCCATGGGCGGTTGGTGCAACACAGGTAAAATCAGACCTGTTTTTCCCGATATAATAAATGATTGTGGGGCGGTTCCCACACAGCGCTGCGGGGACTCGCGAGAACCCATGATATGCCGGGAAAATCTAATCGTTCAGCATAAAAGGCACAATATTCCCGGCATGGAACGAGTCTGGCTTAACCGGACTTTCGTTGTGCGGAAAGGAGAAAGCATGAGAATCACAACACAAATGTTAAATGAAAAGGCAAGACAGACAGGTCTGCCCCTCAACAGCGGCTCACTCCTGAACCATCTTAATAACACTGCTTCCAATGACAGCCTGTTGAAGGCATTGAACAGGAACAAGAGCAGTGCCGTAGACACCCGTCAGAAGAGTGCATATGAGAAGCTGGAGAAAAATGCCAGTCAGCTGCAAAAGACGGCTGATAACCTGGCGGCCAAGGGGGAAAACTCTCTGTTTGCAAAAGCCAGGGAGAGCAAGAGTACGGAGGAACTCTGCAAGGAGGCGCAGGCCCTTGTCCAGGAGTACAACAATGCGCTGAACATTCTGCAGTCCGCTCCGGGAGCCCTCAATGATTACTACTGCCAGATGCTGAAGGATGCGGCGGGCGGGAACAGCGAGTCCCTGGCCGGCATCGGCATCAGCCTGTCCAAGGACGGGAAAATGACAGTGGATACCGAGAAGCTGAAAGCGGCGGACATAGATACTCTGGAGAAGGTACTTGGGGCGTCCGGTGACTTTACTTCCAAAGTGTCCTTCGTGGCGGGGCGGATTTCCGACAATGCCAGGGCCGGTGCGGAAAGCCTCACCAGCCAGTACGGTGCCAATGGCAATCTGCTTGCGGCGGCAGGCAGCAAGTATAGCTTTTGGGGCTAGTGCCGCCCTGATTAGTGTGCCTGCTGAAGCGGGCAGACAGGGGCTGGCGGATCTGCCGGGAAATTCCGGCATCGGATTGTGCTGTCAGGAGAAATGCGCAGGGGACAATATGCCTGCGGGGTAACGCAAGGGGCTGTGAAGAAAGTCTGGAAGACTTTTTTCACAGCCCCTTTGACTTGTGTGACGGCAACAGACAGCACAATAGGTCAAGCAAAATACCCGTATCCGTGGTATTCTGTATTTATAGTAAACCACGACATGCACCCGGCAGATAACGGCCGGATGCCGGTTGCTATGGCATTCCGGCTCGGAAGCCCCTGCGCAGGGATTTACCGGTAGCTTCGAGCGAGGTGTGCGGATAAGGAAGCGTAACATAAACGGGAGCCCGGGGTTTGAAGGAAAACCAAACCTGCGGTATGCGGAAAAGAGGTAAACATGGATAACAGCATCCCTATATTTCACTCGCTGGCGGTGATCGAGGAGAGGATTCGGGAAAAACTGACTGTCGAGAAGCTGGCGGAGGATGTTCATTTTTCAAGATACCACTACCAGCGTCTCTTTCGGGAGACGGTGGGGGACAGCGTCATGCGGTATGTGGTCAGGCGCAAGCTGTCCCTGGCAGCGGAGGAACTGGCGCAGACAGATACCTCCGTTCTGGATATCGCGCTGCGATACGGTTATGAATCCCATGAGGGATTTTGCCGCAGCTTCAAGGCTTTTCTGGGTGTAACCCCCATGGAATACCGGAGATACTATTCTGCCCTGGGTGCCCCTGTCATGCGAGAGGAGAGATGTGCCATGATATATTCCCGAACTACCGATGAGATTCTACGAGAACTGAACGGCCTGATTGTCCAGGCCAGAGAGACGGCGGCATACACGGAAAAGAAGGTAAAGGCAGCGGACGGGGCCGCAGACGTATATGCCCTATTCTGGGAGCGGATCGCCGCCAGGGCGGATGCGCTGGCGGACGAACTGTCACAGACGCTGGAGCGTATTACCGCCATTGCGAGGCAGCCGGATGAGATTACGTTCCGCTTTCAGATCATAAAGGCTATAGAGGATGCCGCATTCCAGGCACACATTACGGTTTTCCAGACAAAGCTGATGCTCTCCAGGGCAAAGCCGGAGCATCGCGCGGCGTATGGCCCGCTGTGTGAAAGGTACAGTGCCCTGGCGCAAAGCGCAGGCATAAGGGCTGGCACAATTGCCGGATTTTTCAGCGAACTGGCGGAACTGATTTTTCAGGACATGAGAAAGAACGCGCGGCAGGCCCTGGATGACGCCATAGATAAAGGCAGGAGGGCTTTGGGGATTCTGCGGGAGGACACAGCCCTTCCCTATGCGTATATAGCGGAGGAGGTGGGGGCGCTCACGGATGAGATTTCAGCCCTGGCGCTGGAGGAGGTAACGGTCGGCCGCCTGGAAAATGATCTGCTGCGGCTGGATATGGTTCTTTTTGCCGCGGATATGGATGTGCTGCGGGCCCCCTCCCATGAGCCGCTGTTCCGGGGGATAGCGGACTTCAGGGAACAGCTTGCCCGGGCCATGGAAATATTCCAGAAGCTGGCCTGGGATGCCCCGCAGGCGCAGACAGAGGAGGAGGAAAGCAGGGAAACCAGGCGCAAAAAATACAGCGATCTGGCCCTTCAAGAGAGCATTCTGCTGTTTTCTCTCAAAGGGGAAATACAAAAGCTGGACGGATGCCTGACGCAGGAGCAGAAGGCGGCTGCCGATGTGATCTGCGACAGTATGAAACGGGTCATTGGACTGGCGGAGCATGCGGCTGACCGGGAGGTGGCCGGCGAAATTGCCGGAGTTCTCGGGGAGGCATGCGCGCGGATGGATGGATTGGCCGACAGCCTTGGCCCATATGGGGAACCGCTTCGGTTTCTTGCCGGGGAGGCGGCCGGCCCGGCCAAATATTTGTGATATCCCCGGGAGCGTAAGGCTTACCGTGAAAGCCTCCGCGCCGCAGGAAGACCGTAAGAGGGACGTACCCTGGAATGAAAGTTCACAGGGGCGTCCCTTTTCGTGTCCATGCAATTCTGCAGGCGGCTTGTATAATATTGCAGGTGGCCCGTGCAGTTCTGCTTCGGACATGGTCGGCACGGTGCCGCTTTGGACAGTCCTTGAAACGGTTTTGGAAATAAGGTATAATGGGCATAACGGAAGCGCACGAAATTGTGGGGTTTTCGACATAGTAAATTTCACAGCCCTGCGCATATGGTTTTGGCGAGGCCATCCGACGTCTCTGGAAAGGGAGTTTCGCAATCGCCAAGCCATAAGAAGATGGAAAGGAGATCAGTATGGATCAAAAGTATTTACAGCTGCTGGCGGAAAAATTCCCCTCGATAGAGAGCGCCGCCAGTGAGATCATCAACCTCTCGGCGATTCGGAGCCTGCCCAAGGGCACGGAATATTTTTTCAGTGACCTCCACGGAGAGTACGAAGCCTTCCTGCATATGCTGAAGAGTGCGTCCGGCATGATCAAGAGCAAGATCGACCTGATGCTGGGAAAAGCCGTGTCGGCTTCCAAGCGGGAGGCTCTGGCCAGCCTGATCTATTATCCGGAGCGGGAAATCAAGCGGCTTCGGGAGGAGGGGGAACTGACCGACGAATGGCGCAGGCTGACAATCTACCGGCTGATTTTGGTCTGCGAGGCCATCTCGGCCAAATACACCCGCTCCCGGGTGCGGAAGCGGATTCCCCAGGAATTGTGTTACATAGTGGACGAACTGCTTAACGTAGCCGAGGATGTGAACAAGGACTACTATTATGACAATATCATCGGCTCCATCATCGAGACGGGGATAGCGGAGACCTTTATTGTTTCCCTCTGTCAGCTGATTCAGGCGCTGGCCATTGACAAGCTTCACATTATCGGGGATATCTTTGACAGAGGGCCAAGGCCGGATATCATTCTGGATGAACTGATGAACATGCATGATGTGGATATCCAGTGGGGAAACCATGATATCTCCTGGATCGGGGCGGCCTCCGGCAACAGGGCGCTGATCGCCAATGTGATCAGGATATCCATCAAATATAACAATTTTGACCTGTTGGAGGACGGCTACGGACTGAACATGCGGGCCCTGGCCGTGTTTGCGGGGGAAGTGTACGGCGATGACCCCTGCGGTCTGTACTACCCCCATACCTATGACGACAATATCTACGATCCCATCGACGGTCGTCTGGCAGCCCAGATGCACAAGGCCATCACAGTGATTCAGCTGAAGCTGGAGTCCCAGCTGATCCACGCCCATCCGGAGTGGCGGATGGAGGGGCGTGACCTGTTTTCCAGGGTGGATTTTCACAGTCAGACCGTGGAGATCGGGCAGAGGGCTTACCGGTTAAGGGACGGCGCTTTTCCCACGGTGGACCCGGAACATCCCATGCGGCTGTCAGAGTCGGAGGAGGAGCTGATGACCATACTCACAAATTCCTTCCTGCACAGCGAGAAGCTGCGGCGGCATATCCGTTTTCTGCTGTCCAAGGGTTCCATGTACCAGGTCTGCAATGGCAATCTGATGTTCCACGGATGCATTCCCATGGACGAAAACGGCGAATTTGAAAGCGTGGAGATAGAGGGGGAGAGCTTCAGCGGCAAGGCGATGCTGGACGAGATCAATGTGCTGGTGAACAAGGCATATTTTTCCAGGGAAAATACCTATGCCAGGGACTTTATGTGGTATCTGTGGTGCGGCCCCCGCTCCCCCCTTTACGGGAAAGACAAGCTGGCCTTTTTTGAGCAGTATTTTATTGACGACGAGGAACTGCACAGGGAGAATTATAACCACTATTATGCCTTCTCGGAGAAGCCGGAGGTCTGCCGGAGGATCCTGCGGCTCTTTTCCATGGATGAGGACAGAGGGCATATTATCAACGGCCATGTGCCCGTGAAGATCAAGGACGGTGAACGCCCGGTGAAGGCGGATGGCAAGCTGTTTGTGATAGACGGCGGAATATCCAAGGCATACCAGAGGGCCACGGGGATTGCCGGGTACACGCTGATCTATGACTCCCACGGCCTGAGCCTGGCGGAGCATAAGCCCTTCGTTCCGGGGATTCCCGGCCAAACCCCGGAAATCCATGTTGTGGAGAGGCTGCAGAGCCGCGCGAATATTTCCGACACGGACAATGGGAAGGCCCTGCTGGAGTTGATTGACGATTTGCGAAGGCTGCTGGAGGCATACCGCAGCGGCAGCATTAAAGAGAACAGTCTATAGGAGATTTATCTATTGTAAAATGCATAAAAATATGTAATATATTTTCCATAGACCCTATAATAGCCCGTATACGGGCTACATACCTAAATAGTATTTTATACAATTTTGATCAGGGCAAATTGTAGGGTTATAGGTGGAGAACAGAATGACGGCTCAGGAAGCGTTAGTTGAGAGAATCAACGGGCTTTGTAAAAAACACCGGATCTCCGTGAATCATCTTGCAACGCTGGCTGGCATGAATCCCTCCACCATGAAAAACATTGTATATGGGATTACCCGCAATACAGGGGTAGAGACGGTGGCAAAGATATGTTGCGGCCTGGATATGTCGTTGGCGGAGTTCTTTGATGATGATGTGTTCCGCAGGGTGGATCTGGAAGTGGATTAGATACGGATGCGGTTTTTTAGAAGGAACAGAGAATGCATAAAGAATTTTGGACAATGGCTGACAGGATGAGGCTTGCCGGTGAGGAAGAACGGCCGCCTCCCGGGACTCGTGGCTGTGGAGAAAAAGGCAACCGCGAAAGAAAACAAGCACGAGGAGGAGAGCGTATGAACAGAACGGCAGCCGTACATATTGCCTATATGGGCTACAGCGCCCAGGATATGCTGCTGGAGGTGCGGTTTCACAAGGACGGCAGGAGATATTGCTACCTGGAGGTGCCGGAAGAACTCTGGTACCGCATGAAACAGGCAAGCTCCGTAGACAGGTTTTTTAACACATTTATCCTGAACCGATTTGAGGAGCAGATAGGGGGCTTGTAAAACAAGTCCCTTTTTCGCTTGAAAAATACTTTCTTTCATGTTAATATAATTTTGAAGTTGTTTTTTTGGCAGAAGGGTTGGTATACTAAAATGGGAGAAGGGCAGAAGTCCCAGGGGGATGCCCGGCGCAGGAGAGTACAGCGGCTGAAAAAGCTGATCATGCTGTCGGTGCTGGTCTGGATGATTTTCCCTGTGGGATTGTGCATGGTGCTTTTTGGAAGAATAGGCGCATTGAACAGGCAGCTGGCGGAGACGCAGGGGTATCAGCAGCAGCTGCTGCAGCAGGTGGCGGCGGTGACGGCCAGGCAGGATCAGGATGTCCTGCGGGAACAGGAACAGCAGTCGCCGCCTCTTGACAGAAAGGAGATCGTGGTGTCTGCCCCCGTGGCCGGTGCGGACGGTCAGGACGGGGACATGGCGGTAGTGGAGCCGGAGGCGGCCCATAAGGTGTATCTGACCTTTGACGACGGCCCCAGCAAATACACGGAAGAAATCCTGGATATTCTGGATAAGTACGATGTGAAGGCAACTTTTTTTGTGTTGGGTAAGGAAAATGAGTATTCCATAGAGATGCTTCAGGAGATTGCAAGACGGGGGCACACGGTCGGCATGCACTCTTACTCCCACAAATACGCGGACGTATACCGTTCCGTGGAAGATTTTTCCGCTGATTTCTATCAGATTTATTCTTATATTCTTGAGAATACCGGGATACAGAGTACCTGTTACCGCTTTCCGGGAGGCAGTTCCAATACCATCAGTGATATTGATATGCATGTGTTCGCGGATTTCCTGGCGGAGCAGGAGATCGAATATTACGACTGGAACGTTTCTTCGGGCGATGGCGGCAGTGTGCTGCTGGATGTGGATACCCTGGTGCGCAATGCCACTTCCGGCATCCCGGGTAATGGAACGTCTATCATACTGATGCATGACGCGGCTTCCCGTCCCACCACAGTGGAGGCGCTGCCGCAGATTATCGAAAACATTTTGGCCATGGAGGACACAGTGATACTGCCCATCACCAATGATACCACGCCGATTCATCATATCAAATAAGCGTCAGGAAGGGCAGCCGGGTGCTGCGAAACGAAAACAACTCATAACAGGAGGAAGTAAAATATGGGGTTTTTCTCAGATTTAAAGGAGGATTTGTCCCAGGCGGTCAATGAACTGATGCCGGAGGACGAACAGACTCAGGAGGAAGGATTCGGGGATATCGACGAGATGCTGGAGAGAGTGGACTCCATCGTGGTTCCCGAAGTAACCGCCAAAGAGCCGGTGGATCAGGTTCAGGAACCGAGGTTCCGGGAACAACAGCCGGCAGAGGAGCCGGAGACTACAGATATGATTGGAGAAGACGTGGAGGAGATCCACGAAGAAAATCAGGCAGATATGGACAGGGAGGTTCCCGGGGAGATTGCGGAGGCATATGAGGAGGAGATTCCGGAGCCGGAGGAGTCGGTGGATACCGGGGAACCTGAGGCAGGCATCGACCTGGAAAAAATGCTGGAGAGCGCGCTGGCCGCAGGCGGCGGGAGCGAGGAGCCGGTATATGAGGCAGCGGAAACAGATACAGTAACTGAAATCAAAAAGGCGACAAAGGGGGAATCTAAAGTGGCAGAGATGATTAACGCGCGGATGGCATCGGACGAGACATCCTCAGTGACAGCAGGCATGACGATTAACGGTGATGTGGTGAGCGAGGGTTCGCTGGACCTGATCGGCTGTGTAAACGGCAACATTGATATTCTGGGCAAGCTGAACGTGACCGGCTATATCAACGGCAATTCCAAGGCGTCGGAGATCTATGCGGACAATGCCAAGGTCAATGGGGAGATTGTCAGTGAGGGGGCGGTAAAGATCGGCTCCAGTTCGGTGGTGATCGGAAATATATGTGCCACCAGCGCCGTGATCGCGGGCGCGGTCAAGGGCGATATAGATGTCAGGGGCCCCGTGATTCTGGATACTTCCGCCATCGTCATGGGCAATATCAAGTCCAAATCCGTGCAGATCAACACGGCGCGGTAATCGAGGGTATGTGTTCCCAGTGTTACGCGGAGGTGAACCCTATTTCCTTCTTTGACGATTACAAGCCGGAAGTGAAGAATAACAAAAACAGTATATAGAGGGATGCAGGGAAGCTTGGTGAAAGGCGGGATCACGAATATGCGGCGTATTTTATTGAAATTGAGCGGTGAAGCCCTGGCGGGAGAGAAAAAGACCGGATTCGACGAGGAGACGGTGAGAGACGTGGCATTACAGGTAAAGCAGCTGGTGGATCAGGGAATCCAGGTGGGTATCGTCATTGGCGGCGGTAATTTCTGGAGAGGCCGTTCCAGCGAGAATATCGACAGGACCAAGGCGGACCAGATCGGTATGCTGGCAACCGTGATGAACTGCATCTATGTGTCGGAGATTTTCCGCTCCGTAGGTATGATGACGGGGATACTGACACCTTTCGAGTGCGGTTCGTTCACCAAGCTGTTTTCCAAGGACAGGGCCAATAAATATTTTGAGAAGGGTATCGTGGTATTCTTTGCAGGCGGCACGGGACATCCCTATTTTTCCACGGATACGGGCGTGGTGCTGCGTGCCATTGAGGTGGATGCGGATGTGATCCTGCTGGCCAAGTCCATTGACGGGGTGTATGATGATGACCCCAGCAGGAACCCGTCGGCGAAGAAGTATGACCAGGTGTCCATCGAAGAGGTAATTGCCAGGAACCTGCAGGTGGTTGACATGACCGCCTCCATCCTGGCCCGGGATAACCGGATGCCCATGTGGGTGTTTGGCCTGAATGAAGAGGACAGCATTGTGAATACGATAAAAGGGAAGTTCAACGGAACTAAGGTTACTGTGGATTGAGGAGGTATGTACATGGATGCAAGATTGCAGCAGTATGATGATAAAATGAAGAAAACATATGAATTCCTGGAGTCTGACTATGGGACGATCAGGGCAGGGCGCGCCAACCCTCATGTCCTTGACAAAATCCGGGTGAATTACTATGGTACTCCCACCCCGATTCAGCAGGTGGGCAACGTGACGGTGCCCGAGGCCAGAATTATCCAGATTGCTCCCTGGGAGAAGACTCTGCTGAAGGAGATTGAGAAGGCAATCCAGACTTCCGACCTGGGTATCAATCCTTCCAACGATGGCAGTGTGATTCGTCTGGTATTTCCGGAGCTGACCGAGGAACGCAGAAAAGATCTGGTAAAGGAAGTGAAGAAGAAAGCGGAGGAAGGGAAAGTTGCGGTCCGCAATATCCGCAGGGATGGCAATGACTATCTCAAGAAGCTTGGGAAAACCGAGGTTTCCGAGGATGAGATCAAGCAGCTGGAGGAGAGCCTGCAGAAACTGACGGATAAGTATATTAAGGATATTGATGCTCTGATGGAGGTAAAGTCCAAAGAGATCATGACCGTATAGCCAGCGCAATGAAAGACAATGGATAGCAGGGAGGGACAGTCAACATCCGACAGGGTGGGGACTGCTCCCTTTCCATGCATTTAGGAATAAACTTTGCGGCCTTTGCAGGATAAATCCGCAGAGGTAAGGCGGAGGAGGGAGCCGGTGCATGCGGCGCTGATGAGGGCGGTTAATGCTGTCAGCATGGGAAAGCATGACGGATTGGAGGGAGCATGGCAGGGAATAATAA
>CAMWSA010000112.1 GCA_947176785.1 uncultured Lachnospiraceae bacterium | reverse complement strand
ATCCGAAGAACTGCCTTGCACTGGCGCAAATGATAGAAAAGATTACGCTTTATATCCACATGTTTTGTCTGGATTGCATAGACGAATCCCTGAACGCCTTTGATCTGCTCTTTCGCATAAGTCCCGTTGGCATCTTCGTCCGCTAAGCCGCAGGCGACCAGAAAGACCTTCCTGTCACCATTGTGCAGTGTATAGTTATTGGTTTTGGGGCCCGGTTCTTTGCCCAGCATATTCTCAATCTGATCCATGACTTTGATGGAGTCGCCTTCCGGGCAAAACAGGAGGCAGGATTTCTCAATCCGCCTGGGTTTCTTAAGATTGCTGAATATTCCCATGGCTTGTTCCTTTCTTATCTAAAGTTCCTGGACGATTACGAAACTTACCTCTGCCTGCATAACACGGGCTGCGCCCGTGTTATTGCGTTAATGCATATTTGGAAGTTTCACTTCCAAACTTACCTCTGCATGCATATCGCTGGCTGCGCCTGCGATATTGCACCGATCAGTATTTGGAAGTTTTACTTCCAAACTTCCTTTCAGGATACAGGGATTGGGCAATATATACAAAATAAGGGCGACTTGCCACTGCATGAAGCAAATTTGTGAAACAAATTTGCTTCGGGGCCCGTTTTTGTATATGTTGATTGTGTTAGGTCTTTTTCTAACACAAATCCCGTCACTTGCGGTAAGAGTTTCGCAATTGCCTGCTAAAGTTCCGCATATCCCTTACAGCAGCTGCAGCCCTACCCGCTGGGCCTCCTGCACCACTTCCTCCGGCCACAGGGAACATTGCACCTCTCCGATATGAGCCTTGCGCAGGAAGAACATACAGATTCGGGACTGTCCGATACCGCCGCCGATGGTGAAGGGTACTGTCTCGTCCAGAATGGATTTCTGGAAGGGCAAATCCGCCCGCTCCGGACAGCCGGCCTTCTCCAGCTGGGACAGCAATGACTCCCTGTCTACCCGGATACCCATGGAAGATAACTCCAGAGCAATATCCAGCACGGGATAGTACACCACGATATCCGCATTCAGCGCCCAATCGTCATAGTCCGGCGCCCGGCCGTCGTGGGGCTCGCCGTTCTCCAGCACATCACCGATCTGCATGATGCACACAGCTCCCTTGGCCTTGGTTATGTAATATTCCCTTTCCTTGGGAGTGTAATCCGGGAACATCTCCTCCAGCTCCCTGGTGGTGATAAAGAAAATATCATGGGGCAGAAGCTCTTCAATATAGTCATAGTGAATCGCCATGTATTTCTCCGTCTTGCGCAGCACCTTGTAGACCGTGCGCACCACTTCCATCAAAGTGTCCAGATTCCGGTCCTCCCGGTTGATGATCTTCTCCCAGTCCCACTGATCCACATAGATGGAGTGAATATTGTCCGTGACTTCATCTCTTCGGATGGCGCTCATATCCGTATACAGACCCTCACCCACGGAAAAACCATATTTCTGCAGCGCATAGCGCTTCCACTTAGCCAGGGACTGCACCACCTGTCCCTCTCTGCCTTCCTGTTCCTTAATGTCGAAACTCACAGGCCGCTCCACACCGTTTAAATTGTCATTCATGCCGGACTCCGGAGCCACGAAAAGCGGTGCGGACACTCTGAGCAGATGCATGCGCTCCGCCAGCAGTCCCTGGAAGAAATCCTTCACGGTCTTGATCGCCACCTGGGTCTCGTATAGATTCAGCTGGGACTTGTATCCCTTGGGTATTAATTGGTTAGTCATTGTCTTATGAACCATACCTTTCCGTAATTTTTCAATTTCCAGTACTATTTAACCGCTTTTTCCCTTATTTGGCAAGTGTTTTTTATCGCCGGATAAACATTTTTGCTTCATTCACCTTTTCTGTTCTATGATATTCCCATATTTTATAATTCGTAAAATAGCATCCGTCAAAACCGACATGACAGATGCAAAACTTAAACAGCACATTCCCTCACATTTTGCTGATGATTGTTAGGACCCCCGCGGCGTCCTGATCTCCATCAGCAGATTGTTCGGGAGGGAACTCGTGGAACGCAAATTCAGGAGGGCAGAAAAATGCAGCAATATGGTTATATCAGAGTATCTACCAGAGATCAGAACCCGGAACGCCAGTTCCTGGCTATGCAAAGCAGAGGAATTCCGCAGAAATGCATCTATCTGGACAAAATGTCCGGCAAAGATTTTCAGCGGACAGGATATCAGAAATTAATAAAGAGGCTGAAAAAAGGAGACCTGCTGGTGATCAAGAGTATCGATCGGCTGGGACGCAACTATGGCGAGATTCTGGAACAGTGGCGGAAAATCACCCGGGAAATCGGCGCGAATATTGAGGTGCTGGACATGCCCCTTTTAAATACCGCTGTGGGACATGATGACTTGACCGGGGTGTTCATCTCCGACCTGGTGCTCCAGATCCTGGCCTATGTGGCCGAGACGGAGCGCGCCTTTATCCATAGCCGCCAAAGCGAGGGCATAGCCGCAGCCCAGGCCAAGGGGGTGCGATTCGGACGGCACAAAAAGGAAGTGCCGGAGGACTTTCAGCAGTATTACCGGCTTTGGACCCAGGGGGAGATAACAGTAAGACAAGCTGCCGAAAAACTGGGAATGAGCAGTTCGACATTTTACAGAAGATGTAAGGAGGAGGAAAAATGTGTTACAAAAGGTAGAAAAAATGAAACGCCATCTTCCAACGCTTTCTTATAAATGTAATCCCCAAGTTCCGGTTCTGTAACATTATACCTGATTTGTTTCAAAATGTCTACTTTGTGAAACAGCACCCCAGTACTGATGCTGGCTGTGGATCCGCAATTACTATTATATCGGAGTATGTATCTACTATGGGAAAAATTACTGCAAAAAAACAGATGAAATGGCTGCCTGTTCTGCTGGTTCAGGGAACCATACTTGTCAATATCAAGAAAATGTTCATGGACTTCCACATCGATGTGGAATATGCCGTGACCATGTCTTACCGCCTGGCCATGGAGGATCATATGTTTTCCCAGATGCGGGAGCCGCACCAGACTTCCGCATTCCTGTTGGCCTTTTTTATCAAAATCTGGATGTGGGCCACGGGAACCGCAACAGGAATCGTCCTGTACCTGAACACCGTAAGCCTGCTGATCAAACTGCTGGTGGTGCTGTTCTTTTATTACACAATGAAAAGATACTGCAGCCATTTGACGGCATTTCTTGCGGCCTCCTTTTTAGCCATTTCCAATGCCAAGACTTATGTGATCCTGGACTTCTCCAATATGCAGATCTATTCAGCCATATTACTATTCTGCTGCCTGGTGCGGTACCTTGAGCGGCATAGCAAAAAATGGCTGATCCTGTCGGCTCTGTGCCTGTGTCTGGAGATTCTGTCCTATCCCTCCTGCCTGCTGGTATATTTCATCATAATGGGCTTTTTATTGGGTAAGTCCGAGAAAAGGCTGAAAGACTGCCTGCTTTTTTCGGCGGTATGCGGCATTATGGGGATTTCCTATATCGCTTTCTTCGGCTTTCGGCTGGGCTTTGCGGAATTTCTTTTCTATATCCGGGAAATATTGGCCGGGGACAGTTCCCACGCCGTGAGCATGGCTGAAAAAATCAAGGGCTATGAGAATGTGATTGGCTATGGCGTCGAAATCGGGCGTTTGCTTCTGGTATATGGCATCTGCGCCATTCTCTCCTGTACAATCGCCCTGCTGACAAGACTCATACGCAGAAAATCCACAAACTCCCTAAGAGAACTGGCGCTTTCCTGGTGTAGTGCTTTTTTCGCACTCTTGGGAATATTTGACTTTCTGTGCATCATTTTTGTATATGATGACTTCATATGGACAGAGGGTTATTTTCCCCTGATACTGCTGGGCATTTTCCTGCTTCGCTGCTGCAATAAGAAAGAGAAACAGATCTTTTGGCTGGGAACCTGTCTGAGCCTGGGATGCATGTCCGCTGTGCTGCTGCTGACAAATCTGTCTTTTGCCACAGCCATGACCTATCTAATCCTGGGTGTAGCGGTGACCTTTATTCCCATAAGCCGGGGACTGCAATCCATAGGCTGGAATGCCTGCATCCCTCTGTATATTTTTCTGGGGCTGGCTTTGTTTCGGAACATCTACACCTTTGTGCCAATGTCAATTTATTATAAAAATATTTTTTCAGTTGAAAATATTGTCAGGTCCGGTCCGGCTGTAGGGATCATATCTGATTACATGGGGCCTTACATAATGAATTCCGTCTTACAGGAATGGCCGCAACATATCAGATCCGGCGACCGCCTTTTGGTTGTGTCAGAAAGCGGCGTTGTTTCAACCTTACCCTACCTTTATGAGGATGTGGAGATCAGCGCCGCATCCACCATATGTACGCCCACCTACGATGAAAAGCTCCTGCAGTATTGGGAGCAAAATCCGGATAAGCTCCCTAACGTAGCGGTGGTGGATTGTTGGTTCGGCCACCTGAATGTGGACGAGGACTCCTGGATCATGCAGTGGATCTATGAGGAATTCGGGGCGGATTCCTATGAGGACGGTACCTATCAACGGTACTACCGCAAACCGGATAAAAATTGATAATGGTCATTGCAAAAGTATACGAGGAGTTCTAATAATGAAAATGAAATTAAAGTTCTCAAAGACAATTGTTCTTTTTTTGATAGAAGGAGCCATTCTGTTACTGTGCATTGCCAATCTTTTTAGGGAAAAGCGGGAAATATATATCGAAAGCGAAAAGCAGCAGATCAATGCCGGAGCCTATGATACGGCAATTGGAAATTACATTGATGGACAGGCAGGGTATGGGGGTATTTTCTCATTAAGCCCCAATATATCGCTGCCTGCGGGCAGCTATCAAATCCGCTTAGAGTACGATACGGATACAAATATGTTAAACGCCTGCGGTGTGCAGGAGAGTACGGGCGCAAAGGGATGGTTGTTAGCCAACGTTGTAAATTTATACTCCGGACTGCACGAGACAGATTTTATAATCTGGCTCCTCCGTGGGAATGACACCATTCAGGTTTATACAAATTATAACGGGACGAACAGCTATCTGGCTGTAAAAGGCATCTCTGTGCGTGAAACCAACGATTTTCGGCTGATGCTCCTGACCGTTTTTACGTTGGTGTTTATTCTGGTCGATGTAATATACATATATCGAAAGCATGTGCAAAGGGATAAGGTTAGCGGAGACAATAGAAAAATTGTGATCACGCTAACGCTCCTGATTATTCTCTCCTCGATTCCGCTTATGGTGAATTATGTGCTGGCAGGAGATGATTTGGCCTATCATCTTCTGCGGCTGGAAGGGCTGAAAGACGGTTTGGAGACCGGACAGTTTCCCGTGCGTTTATATCCTAAATGGCTGGCGGGACATGGTTATGCGGATTCTGTTATGTATGGCAATCTGTTACTCTATGTACCGGCAGTTTTCCGGCTGCTGGGGCTGCCGTTACAAACCTGTTATAAATTATATGTACTGCTTATCAACGCAGGGACATGTCTGATAGCATATTATTCTTATGGAAAATTATTTAAAAGCAAGTATTTGGGCATATTGGGAAGTCTTTTAACCTTGTTCGCCCCATACCGGTTATATTGTGTATACCAGCGCGCGGCTGTGGGCGAATACACTGCAATGATGTTTCTGCCATTACTGTGCTATGGTCTTTATCGCATTTTTTCGGAAGACCCCAAGACAGACGGTTACCAAAGAAGCTGGATCTTACCGACGATCGCCTATTCCGGGATCATTCATACACATGTATTGACTTGCGAGATGGCAGGCGGTTTCACAATTCTGCTGTGCCTCATTTTATGGAAAAAGGTATTCCGCAAACGTACCTTTGCGGTATTGGCTAAAACGGTTGTTTTCACTGTTTTACTCAATGCCTGGTTTCTTGTACCGTTTTTAGAGTATCTGTTGGCAGGAAACCTGAAAGTGGGCTATACCTCTGTGCGGATTCAGCACAAGGGGCTTTTTCTGGCACATCTGCTGCAGCTTTTCCCTTATGCGGGGTTATCACAGCCCCATTCTCTTTATGAGGTCGGAATGAATGCGACACCTCCGCTTACCCCCGGATTTGCCGTATTGATCGGGATTTTTGTCTATCTGTGCCGTGTTCAAAGGGACAAATCTTTTCCTTCCCATAAAATGGGGAAAATGGTGTTTGCTTTATCCATGGCGGCAATTGTAATGAGTACCAGATATTTCCCATGGGACGTTATACAGGATATGAGTGGCATGACCTCCAAAATCGTATCAAGCATTCAGTTCCCTATGAGATTTTTAAGTATAGCAATTCCATTCCTTAGTATTATTACCTGCATAGCAGGCGTATGGATCCTACAGAAAAGTTCAATCGAAGGCAGGAAACTGTATTTTGGCATTGTGATAGCAGTCGCATTATTCGGTGGGCTTTGGTATGAAAATGATTGTCTTGAAAATAAAGCCTTTTGGCGGATTTATGATATAAACGGCGTAGGAACAACTTTTGCCATGGGAGAAGAATATCTGCCTGTCGGAACAGATTCCAGCCTGCTGCGTTATAATCCGCCGGTCAGCAGTAAGCATGTGGAAATAACCAGTTATGTGAAAAATAACCTGAATATTGAATTGTGCTGCACAAACAACAGTAAAGAAACAGGCTATGTGGAAGTTCCGCTTATCCTTTATAAAGGCTATAGGGCAAGGGACGCCGTCTCCGGAGAGGCTTTCCATATCACCTATGGAGACAACAATGTGATACGTGTTTTAATACCGGCAGATTATACGGGAACAATTCAGATCTCTTTTCCCGGAATGTGGTACTGGCGGCTGGTCGAAACGATTTCATTGATAACGATGATTGGATGCATCGTATGCTTTTGTAAAATTCAGATAAAAACAGCGGCAATACACTCCTGTTATACTCACGGGCGTTGAAATTTGCCGCAATGTTCCTGGAATCCTTCGAAAGCAAATCAGATATAATATTACGGAACAAAAATTAGAAATTATATTTATAAGAAAGCGTTTGAAGATGATGTTTCACATTCTTCTGCTCTACGAAATATCATCCAAGGTGATGGCATATGGTTAAAACAATCGGTAAGGGAGTATTAATCCTGCTGGCGGGAATTGTGATCGGAGTAACCCTGTTATGGCTTTCCTATCTGTTGCCTGTGACAGAGGAGAGCATACATGTGCGGGAATCTGTTGACCAGTTAAATCAGGAGGGATGGTATCCTGCCGTCCCCCTGATGCGCCAGGACGCGGGTGTACCATCGGGGATAAATCCCGGCGGCATATTGGATAATTTCACCGATTCCATCATGATCACTACGGCAGGGCACAAACCGGATGACAGCGCTCTGCACCAGGTGATGAATATGGCCGGGAACCAAATGGCGGACGGCTATAGCTACTACTGGCATGGCTATGTAGCGATTCTCCGTCCATTACTTCTCTTCCTTAATTACGCCGATCTGCGGGTTCTGAATCAACTGCTGCAAATATCGGTGACAGCCGCTATGGCCTGTATACTTTACCGCCGAAAAGGCGGCCCCTGGGCCGCCCTGGCTCTGACCGTCTACGGGCTGCTGCTGCCGATGGCCGTCTCCCAGGCTCTGCAATACAGCTGGATATTCTACATCAGTATGATCGGTTCTCTGGCGATCATCCGCTTTCATGACTGGTTTGCGAAAAGGCAGCGGGTTTATCTCCTTTTTTTGATTCTTGGAATGCTCACCTCTTATATGGATTTGCTCACATATCCTCTTTTTACATGGGGAATCCCCGTCATCTGGTGGATCGTCATGGACAGTGAAGATAAACCGGTAAAAAAGCAGCTTACGTCTGTGATCCTGTGCGGTATTGCCTGGATTTGCGGATACGGCGGATTCTGGATGGGAAAATGGCTTTTGGGCGGAATTATTCTGCAAAGACCGCTTTGGGAACAGGCCTGGCATGAAGTCCGATACCGCGCCGGCGTTCTGCCCAACACTGACGGTTATGAAATATCGCATTTAAGAGTCCTCCTGCAGAATCTAGGCATTTACAGAAGCATTCAGGGTATATCCCTGTTGGGTGGATGGATTGTATGGTGGGGCTTTCGAATTGCCGGAAAATCCAGGATTCTCCACACAGAAAAAACCTTATCGCTGCTGTTAACAGCCCTTTCTCCGGTTGTCTGGTATATTGTTTTGCACAATCACACCTATGTACACAGCAGCTACACGTATCGTATCTGGATAGTGGCACTGACAGCCTTGCTCGCATCCATGATAAATTCTCTGAATGGGGAAATAATGCAGCCGTCCCGCAGGAGAAGATTCATCGTTCCCATTGCCATAACGCTTACATCCATTGTAATCGCCCTGCAGGCCAAAGATGAAACTTATATCCACAATGGAAATTGTGTACCCACACAGCTTGATTTAAATGAACATATGGAACTTTGGCAGGATTTTACCCCTTCTTATCAATCGATCCCTGCCGTGAACCTGCTGCTATATGCGGAGTCCGGTCAGTCGGGCGAAATAGAAATATGCTTTTTAGAAGAAAACCAGGTGCTTCAGAAATTTACTATATCCGCCAGTGAGGTCGAGGGCGGCAAATTCTACGAACTGCCGACAGATCTTCGGTTCAAGAGAAATACCTCCTATCGGATCAGCATATCGGGCAGGAATCTGGGGGAAGGCCATATATCCGTGGGAGTTACGGACAAGGGACTATACCCATTGGCAGAATTGTCTTCGTTGCAGCTTGACATGCAGGCTTATGACGCGCAGTTGATCTGTGGTTTTCACTATCGTCATCGTGCCGAGCTGCGCAGACTGGCATTGGCAATAGAACTGCAGTTATTACTGTACTGGAGTGTTTATCTGTTATGGAAAAGATTTTTGCAAAAAAGAAAATATGAGAGAATGTAATGAATTCTGTGTCTTTGAACTTTACTCCCTGATAGGTGCCTGCCCGCCATAACATTCCGGAAACCCAGTATTTATAAGGGCTTGTGGGCTCCGCCCACACCCGGCCTCTGGAATAAGGAGGAAGGGCAAAGGCACAAAACCATATACACTACCCAGAAAAAAAGCGTTCATTGGTTTTCTTCCAACAAACGCTTTCCCGCCTTATCGCAGTATGAATCTATTATCTTCCATACACTATGTTACTCTAATGGTCTTTTCATCCATGACATCAAGCCCCGCAGTTTGGCTCCGACCTTTTCAAGTTCATGCTCCGATTCAATCTGTTTTTTCGCATTGAAATAAGTTCTTCCCGACTGATTCTCAAGAAGCCAGTCCTTTGCAAATTTTCCTTCCTGAACATCTTTGAGAATACCTTTCATGGCTTTTCTTGTTTCATCGGTGATAATTTTCTCGCCGGTTATGTAATCACCGTATTCCGCAGTATCGCTGACCGAATACCGCATCATTGTCAGGCCGCCTCTATTGATCAGGTCTACAATCAATTTCATTTCATGGCAGCATTCAAAATATGCCATTTCCGGCTGATAGCCGGCTTCAACCAGCGTTTCAAATCCAGCCTTGATTAAAGCGGAAACACCGCCGCAAAGCACTGCCTGTTCTCCGAAAAGGTCTGTTTCCGTTTCTTCTTTGAACGAAGTTTCAATCACTCCGGCTCTTGCGCCGCCAATTCCAAGCGCATAGGCAAGCGCTGTTTCCCTTGCTTTGCCGGTAGCGTCCTGATGAACCGCTATCAGGCACGGAACGCCTTTTCCCTCCAGGAACTGGCTTCTGACTGTGTGACCGGGACCCTTGGGTGCAATTAAAAATACATCCACAAAAGGCGGCGGCACAATCAGGCCGTAATGTATCACAAATCCATGTGCAAATATTAAAGCCTTGCCCTCTGTAAGATTTGGCTCAATGGATTCCTTGTACAGCTTCGCCTGTTTTTCATCATTGACCAACATCATTATAATATCTGCCTCTTTTGCCGCTTCTGCCGCCGTAACTACTGTCAAACCGGCTTCTTCTGCCTTGGCCCAAGATTTGCTGCCCTGATACAGTCCCACAATAACATCTGCTCCGCTTTCATGAAGATTAAGCGCATGAGCGTGACCCTGACTGCCATAGCCTATGATTGCAACTTTTTTTCCGGCTAAGACCTGAAGGTTACAATCCTGTTCGTAATAGATTTTTGCCATTGATATGACCTCCCATATATTGATTTTATTATAAATATCAACAAA
>CAMWSA010000111.1 GCA_947176785.1 uncultured Lachnospiraceae bacterium | reverse complement strand
TTGTAACAAAGAGAATCCCGTATTTATGCGGGTTCTGGTGTTTCGCAAACGCCTAGGAGGAAACAGACAGTAAAGGGAATGTAACCTATAAGGACTGCGAAACCAGTGAATTTGACGGGCAGACCTATCTGGACGACAGTTTCCAAATCTTTGCCAGGTGCCGCATAGAAAACCTGAAAAAATTGGAAAACAGAAAGGAAACGGCATGATGAAAGATAAAAAGAGATTATCAAATGCTCCGGCTGCCAGCACTGCAGCGGCCTGCGTCCGATTGGCAACACAAGGACAAGTTTCACCTGCAGCCATCCCGACCAGGGCTATATCAATAACTATTTCTGTGAAAAAAGGATGCAAAAGATGCCCGGTTTCCTCGGATTCGGGGCAAGGTATTCGGATGCCGTCCCTGTCAAGACGGCGCCTGTATGGTGTCCTGAGAAAAAGGCTCCAGAAGAAAAATGAAACGGGCTATGCCCGCTTTAGAAGCAACCGGGGAGATGCAGCTTATGCTGTGTCTCCCCCTTTTCATCTATTTAACAAACAGATTCCCTGCGGCAAGCGCCCGCATCTGTCCTATTACTTCATCATAGGGAACAACATCTGCCGCAAAGTAACTCGTGATAGCCTGATAATCCTCCCTGTAAAAAGAATTGTCACAAAACTCCAAAATAACTGATGGCACATCAACTGTGTCCCTTGCTGACGGGCATACCTGCATCCTGGAACGTTGCTCCCTCACCTCTCCTATCAATGTAATAAATCCCTCATCAAATTTTATCAGGGGAGTCAGCTTGTAAATATCATACAAATGGCGGGAACAGCGCTTTGACTTTCCCTGAAGATAATAGTCACACAGGGCAAAGACTTTATCTATATAGGTCCGCTCCAGAGACTGAAGGTTCATGAAGAACCTGCCCAGAGAAAACTGTTCTGCCAAATCTGCCCTCCCTCTCCCCTCCAGATAGTCCCCGATATAATTGCGGATTTCAACAATCTGCGTAGGGAAAGAATAAGAACCCAGGGCAGTTTCCAGCTTTACATATTGTGGCAGCCTGTCATCCTGAAGACCAAACACCGATTCATAGGAAAACAGGTAGGCATTATAATCCCTATCGCTCTGTGTCTCCTCCCAGTTTGCTACCGGCATCCCCAGTTCTTCGCTGATCCCTTTCAGCACAACATTTTTCAGTTTCTTCCTCCTGCTCTCCCCGATATGTTCATTGAACGTGATATCAATATCTTCTGAAAAACGGTCTATCACATGGAAGCCTTTCGACAGGGATGTGCCCCCTTTGAACACACACTGGTTCAGCTGTTCCGAGAGCAGCTTCAGGATCAGCGTCACATAATAATCTTTTTCCACAACGGCCGATGTCCTCCCACTGCTGTCAGCCGCCTGTTCGATAATATCCCTGAATGTCTCCCTATCCCTGTGCAGATACATATTTATACCCCCTGTCCGCATCAGCGGACATTAAACTCTATATTTGGAAATGCACTTCTTCCAAAATCAACCCCCGTCTCATAAATAGCCTTGTATATTTTCAGCGGATAATTAGCAAGGAACCTGTCAACTACTGCTTTGGTAAGAGTATGCTCCCTGGCGTAACCTGTAAGAATCCGCCCACAGACCTCCGGCTCCTCTTCCGCACATTTCTCCAGATCCTTCAGGCAGTCCAGAAACTGCAGCACAGCAACATTTTCATCCGTGACCTCCACCACAGGACGCCGCAGGATATACTTCCGGTTCTTTATTGCCAGTTCCCGGACCTGTGCCGGTGCATAATTGCTGGTGATCTCCTCCGTAAGCGGCACCTGCGTAGACAGCCCCATACGGTTCGCCAGGGTATATCCTGAATAATACCCTACCCTTCTCCCCCTGCGCCTGACATATTTATGGAGTGCAACCGTATCCGCTGTCAAAGCCATCTTTTCCCCGAAAATATCTGTTTTGGGGAAGTAATATACCCCTGCTTCAAACCTGCACAGGATGCCGTCATCGGTAAGCCTTTTTAAGTGATACCGGAGGTTTTCTTCCGATAATCCGGGAATGGCAATATCCCCGGCAAAGATTGGTTCACCCCGTTCATAATTCCCTTGCAGGTATTCATACAGCATGACATTCACCCCTTTCGTTTTGTAAATTATTTTTTTACTTATTGTTAGTATATCCAGAAAACAAAATTCTGTCAATGAAAAGAAATGGCAAATGCTATCCTCATATAAAGTCTCATCGGTATTTTGATATCACCTACAATATATAGCGTTTTCTATTTGACTTATTCTATATATTGTGCTATCATAAATTTGTTATTGAATTTTGTGCAGTTCCAGAACGAGAAGCACACGCTGTTTAAGTTTGTACGGAGTCAGAAAGTATAAAGTGCAGGACACTTTACGCCTTCTGGCTTTTTTATGTCTGTAAGATACTATTTTGCAGGCTCTCATACAGCATATCTGTACGCAGGCAGGAATGACTACGGCAAGCAGGTCATCATCTCCTGCCTTTTTGCGTGGGTAATGAGCCGAACGGGAACGCTTGCGTTCACACTCGGCGAATACCGCGACAACGAGATTTTGCTGGAATCCACAAAAACTTCATTCGGCAGAACAAATTCCTCTCCTTTACTGGCAGCAAACGTGCAGCGCCCGATATTCTCTAATTCAAATTCAATTTCCAATTCATCTTCCCCTGTTTTTTTACTTCAACATCTGATGTAAATACACTGTTATCCAGCACTTCTTTTGGATTTCCAAATCGGGCTGCGTTTACTATCTCTACTTCACTCAAACCGATACTCTCTTCCCCATTGTCTTTAAGTTCCATTCCATCATTCTGTTCCTCTGTTTCGAAGCTCCTTTTTGTATCTTGATCCTGCTGACAGAGCCACTTACTGATACGCTCATGAAATCCACCTCCCCAATAGACAACCTTTACACTCCTGTTATTTCTCACATACTGAAAAGCGTACTGCATTCACATATTTATATGAAACGTAGCACGCTTTCTCCAATATGTACTTTCCTTTTACTACTTTAATCGCATCCCGTCATTGCAGAACGCCAAACTCATTTAACTGTTTCTTATCATTCCTTTTCTTTTTGCACCTCAACATTAAACTCTACGCTTGGGGCAAGTTTCGCCAATTCGTTTGCATACTCTGCTGTACTCCTGGATTTGCTGTTTCCTGCGTTTTTTCTGTCCCTTTCTTTTTTGTGCCGCTTGTAGCACCGCTTTCTGTCATGCTTTGCGCTGCATAACTGCTGTAATTGTTTGCAATCTCCATTGCCATGATTTCGTCCTCCTTGATCCTGTTCTTAAAATCCGTTTTTTATTTCCGTGCATATATTGCACTGTTACTTATATTATCGGAAATCTGTATATAAAATCCTATACCCCTATCCCGAGGTACAGATTTTTTCCCCGAGGTACAGACTTTTTTATGTTTTTTCTCCAAATCTGCTCTAAATTATCCTAAAGTACCCTTATGGTTTACGCCATTCCGCCTACCGGTTCAGGATCACATCACTGTAAAATTTCCCGACATCATTTTTATAGAGGACGCTGCCCCCGTATTTCTCCACACACCTCTCCACGTTCAGGCAGCCAATGCCAGTGCCTTTCCCGTCTGTGCTAACCGGTTTGCCGTTCTTTATCCTTACTTCCATTTCCACGCTGTTCTCGATGCGGATGGAAAGCATCTCATTGTAGTTTCTGATATGCACCCTGATATAATGCTCATGTACGGTAAAGAAGCAAGCAACCGAAAACAAGAGATAGACCGCCAGAACCACACTATTCCGAACTATAAGACATTTAAGAAGTGATTGCATTTACTGAACAAAATTTTTCTATGCTTATGCAGTAACATATAGGAGTAGGATAGCCTACTCCCATTTTCTTTAAGATTACCATTGAGAACCATGTCAAAGTACAGTATAATATCGAATGGAATATAGGAAAATGGAGAAAAGTCGAATGATACATATAGCAATTTGCGATGATAACAAACAAAGCGTTTCCTACGCTGAAACCATTACCGATAAATTTTTTAAGGAGCATTGCGTGGACTGTAAAATTCAGACATATCAATCCAGTGAGAATTTGCTGTACGACTTACAGGATGGAATCCATTATGACTTACTTCTTCTGGATATAGAGATGCCCGGAATGGACGGGATGGATTTAGCAAAAGTGATTTACGATACTATGCCCGCTGCGAAAATCATTTTTATCACATCTCATTTGGAGTATGCGATTACAGCTTATGAATTTTCGGTGTTTCGGTATATTCCCAAAACGGTCATAGACGAAAAATTACCGTTTGCGTTGGAGGATTATTATAAACTGTACCGTCTGGAAAGAAATGAATTTTACACGGTTGAGATTAAAAATCATGTTGAGCAGTTACCATATAGAGAAATACTGTATATTATAAAAGATGGAAAATATGCTGTATTTCATTTGGCGGGAGGAAAAACGCAATCGGTACGAAAAACACTGTCGCAGGTCTTTGAAGAAATAGGCAGGGAGTATTTCTGTTTTGCGGACAGAGGGTGTATTGTAAATCTGGTAAATGTAATTGGTATAGATGATGCTGGTATACTTTTTTCGGACAATCAATGTGTTATAATCAGTAAAGCGAACATTTCCGATTTCAAGATAAAGATGCTTCGCTTTTGGAGGAAGCAAATATGATTGGCATTCAAATATGTGTGGAATGGCTGGTAACATTCGTTGAATCGTTTTTTTATTTTTCAATTATTCATGTGTTAGCACCAACACAGTTCAAAAAGAAAAAGCAGATTATTATGTTTTTGGCAGTTGCAAACATTATTACTGTTGGAGTAATTTTGTTGAATTTTATAGATATTTCATTTAGTCTCGTAACGATTGTTTATGGTGCTTTTGCATATTCATTTGGTGCATGTATACTGTTTAAGGGAAATTATTTTAGTTTTCTTTTTGTGGCGGTGGTTTATCTTACAGGACTGAATTTTGTGGAAGGTTCCATTTTAAGATTCATAGAGGATATTACTGGCTATGCGGTTTCAGCACAACTTCAAGCTGGTTTCAGCACAATGCGCTTATATTTGGTTATCTTATTTAAACTGGTAGATGGGCTTATTATATGGATTGTCCATTTTATATTAAAAAGGGCAACAGTACAGTTGGGGAAAGTCCGAATTGCATTGGCGGGAGCTGTATTAGGATTTGTCAGCGCAACTTATTGGATGTCAACAAATATCGTAACAAATTTTAAGGCGGATTTGTTCCAGGCAATTTTAGCACTGGCGTTTGTCTTTATTATCTGTTCGGCTTATTTCTATTATCGTTTATGCCAGATACGGAAAGAACAGGAAAGTATTGCTCTGCAAAATGAGCTGCTAGCAAAGAATTATCAAGTTGCGAAAGAATCTTATGAATCAAATGCCCGCTTGTATCATGATATGGAAAATCATTTTTCCATGATTCAAAGCTATCTGGCAGACGGTAAGGTTGAGGAAGCAAGGGCATATCTTGACAGGCTCGGCAAAGACAGGGCTGCTTATTCTGTAGAACGGTTTACAGGCATTGAGGCTGTTGATTATATTTTGAGCCAGAAAGCCGAACTTGCAAGACAGCAGAATATAGAAACAAGTATTCATGCGGAATATCCAAAAGACTGTAAGATAGACCCGGTTGATTTATGCACAATCTTGACAAATCTTCTGGATAATGCAATGGAAGCGTGTAGAAAGCTGCCGGAAGCATCCGCAAAAATACTTTCCGTAACAATCCGGCGTATTAACCAATTCATTATTATACAAATTGCGAATAGCTGTATAGAAGAACCGATAATCAGCAAAGGAAATTTTAAAACATCCAAGACAGATAAAAGGCATCATGGATGGGGAATGAAAAATGTCAGATTAGCAGTAGAAAAATATTACGGAACAATGGAGCATGAATATAACAAGAATATGTTTACTGTAAGCATCATGCTTTTTTATCAATAAATTCGAGGGCAGTTACCCGTTGTTTTAAGGACAGTTGCGGTAGCTGCTTTTTTGTATGTTAAAGTATACGTAGAGCAGTCTCGGAAACTCAATAGCGAATAGGCAGGGAAGGGTTGATTTTTAGAAATGAGTGGGATAAGAGATGGATGATTGTTGGACCAGAGCGGTTCGGAGAGTATAAAGAATAAAAATGGGCATGGCTTTTAAGCCTGTCAGAAAACAGGCCGGGAAGAATCTCAAAGCAGGAAACATGGTTTAAGCCGCTGCCTGCACCTGCTGTTTATAGCGGGCATCCAGATGGATGCAGATCCCGATCATGGTTGTCATGAAAGAATAATGCTCCTTTGTGTGTATGAACATACGGTGCAGGCCGTAACCATTGAGGATGCGGTTGTTGATGCGTTCCGTGGCGGTGCGCTGGTTATAGATCTTCTTATAAGCATCTGTGCCGCGGGGGACATCGGTGTAAAGCCGGATGTCCCAGTCGGGCCTGGTCTTGACGACCCTCCCATATTTGGAATCCGTGCAGCTGTTTTTGCATTTGGAACAGTGATCCTTCCCATAGGGGCAGCGCCACATGAGGTAGCCGCTGGATTTGTCATAACCATTGGGTTTCATGCGCATATTTTCCTGGCATAAGGGAGTCCCGTCCTTGTCAATGGTGATGGTGTCAGGAATTGTCTTGGGTCGGCCGCATTTGTCATTGAGGTCGATGAATGCCCGTATCTCCCTTTTTTTGAGGAGCCTGTAAGTGGGGGAATTGTCCATTGCGGAATCCAGGCACATATTTTCAATGGGAACTGCGGGCATATGTTTTTCCAGTTCGTGGAAAGCGACAAGGAAATTGACTGAATCATGCCGCCTTGCGCTGGTAAAGCGCAGGAGAAGGGGAATGTCTGTCCTGAGTTCACTGTTATAGCATGATAACTGGAACAAAGTGTAGCCGAAGTAAAATTTATCCAGGTCACTGTCCCAGCCCCAGGAAGCGTCAGGGTCGGGGAAATGCCGAAGGTTATCGGGTGCGCCGACCCTGTGGTGTCCGCGTGGGCAGGCATGGGTATGTACAGCGGTGCCGTCCCCGGAAACGGTAAGGTGTTCCATTGGGATCAGGCCGCATTCCATGGAAGGCAGGACAGCCACAAGATAGAAGAAGCGCTGCAGACGTTCCTCAAAGTTAAAAGGGATATCTTTCCCGTCCATGAGGCGATTTTCGATTGCTTCAGTAATTTTGGGCTTTGTTTCCTGTGCTTTCTGTTTTTTGCCATTGGGCTTATCGGGCTTTTTGCTGTTCCAGGAAGCGGGGAGGAGTTTGTCCCGTGCATATAAGTCCGTTGGCGGTGCAGTCCAGAGCCTGTCCATGAAGTCAAAATAAGAACCGAGGGGTGGCAGGGAATCCGTAGTGCAGCCGATGAGGGCGGCAAGGAGGCGGTCGTGTTTGAGCCTGTCCACCCAAAGGGTAAGGGACAGCTTGGCCAAACCTTCTGAAAATAGAAGAAAGAAAAGGATAAAAGACCTTAAGATTTGCGGCTGGTTCTTAGCAGGCCTGCCAGTGTTGGAGTAAAAGGGCAAAAGGAACTCCATGGCCTTATCAGTATCGAAAAGCCGGAGCTTCTGCCATGCTTTCCAAAGTTCCGTATGGAGCCGTTTTCTTTCAGAGGAATCGAAATGGACTTTGGATTCGGTGAGAAAGTACTTGTAATCTTGCATGGACTGCCAGTACTTGATCATAATAGTGTACCTCCTTGTAGTTTAGTGCTGTGCGTGGGGCACAAATGCTTCTTAACTACAAGGGGCGCGTTTGGTGACTGGCGTATATGGTCACCAAACGCGCCGCACATTTAGGGTTATAAGTCAATAGATTTTGATAAAATTTATGGAATTTTTTCTCCGGAGTATGGAGGAAGAGATAAAAAAGAGGAATAAAAAAGGGCGGAAATTCGGACTTAAAGAGTTTCCGAGACCGCTCACGTATAGAAAAGGAGGGAAACGAATGCCAAAACTAATTCTTGCAATTTTAATCTTGATTGTACTGGCTGTCATTGCCGTGCTGGTTTATTTCAAACAGAAATAGGAGGAATCACTGTATGAATGAAAATATTATTCTGGATGTCCGGCATCTTCGAAAGGGATACAAGAAATATCCTGTATTGAGAGACGTATCTTTTCAAATTAAGCAGGGGCATATCCTTGGCTTGATTGGAAAGAACGGTGCAGGGAAAACAACGTTGATGAAGTCCATTCTTGGATTGAATACCAATTATCAGGGAGAAATCATCTTTCACGGAAAGAAGATGAAACTTTCAGATGAAACGCTGAAAGCGGAAATTGGCTCTCTTGTGGATGTAAGTTTTTATGATGATATGACTGCATATCAGAATTTGAAAGTTATTATGATGTTGACAAAAGCCGTTCACGCTGTAGAGCAGGATAAACGCATCCATGAACTTCTTTCTTTTGTGGGACTGGAATCATCCAGCAAAAAAAGGGTTCGCTCATTTTCCTTTGGAATGAAGCAGCGGCTGGCACTTGCGCAGGCAATCATTACCAAACCTGCTTTGCTGATTTTGGATGAACCGTTCGTAGGGCTTGACCCTATCGGGATTGAAGATGTAAAAAAACTGTTGCGTAAACTTTGCCGGGAAAATGGAACATCTATCATCTTTTCCAGCCACCAGCTTACCGAGGTCTGCGACCTTGCTGATGATATCATTATTTTGAATGATGGCATCATTGCGTATTCCAACACATATATGGATATGAAAAACAGTGGCAAGTCTTTTGTAGAGTTGATGAGATAGGGAGGAAAACTAACATGAGTTTAGCACAGGTTATCAAAACAGAACTATATAAGAACAGCCGGAGGAAGAGCAGCTTGATGTTGTTTATCCCTATGCTGTTGGCAATCGTTGTTACATTGGGATATGCGCATGGGGTAATCGAACTAAATCTAATAACTGGCGACACAGGCATTTACTCCTGCATGGATTTTGTTTTTATCGTCTGGAATGTATTGTCTGGGCTGGGCATCATAGGAATATTGCTCATTCTGTTTGCGGCATTCCAATTCTCAGGGGAGATTGAAAGTGGTCAGATTAAATTGATGCTCTTACGGATTGGAAAAAGGTCAACCGTAGTCTGGGGAAAATATTTGGCTGTTATTATTGCGACAGTTGTTTTTATTGTGGGAACGATTCTGGTCTGTATTGGCTCTTATTATCTGTTTGTGTCTGGCTTGCCAATGGGAACAGGAACATTCGCATCTGCAATGGATGGTTTTTCCACTATAAATGTATTGAGTTCCATTGCTTTGCAGATGATGATGTATCTGCTCTTGATTAGTATTACTTTTTTTGTTGGACTGTTTGCCAATCCATTCGTTACTTTTATCTTAACGATAGTAATGATGTATGCTGGAAATTATCTGGCTGGTGCTGAAAATTTTGTTTCAAGGCTATTTCCGAATTATTGGAGTAATCAAATTATTCTGAATGGCACAGCTTCAACGATACCTGTATTAACATCTGTATTTGTTATAGTGGTTTTAACAGTGATTTTAATGTCGGTAACAACAATGTTTTTTGGAAAGCAAGATATAAAATGAGAAATGCTTATGGAAATAAAGTGGAACATTACAGTATGATTGAAAGATAGTAAAAACAAACTAAATACAATACAGATAGCAAAACCAGCCGAGCCAGTCAACGGTAAAATGAACGGGCTTCGCCCGCCGTTGACAGCCCCGTCTGTCTTTGCTGTTGGGGTAATCAAGAGGACGACAGCAAACAATGCTGCCGCCCTCTTACATTATCCAGAGAGGAGGAAACTTTCGTGGATTGTACAGAAGCATACAAGGAGCATATTGAATACACGTTTAACGCCTTTTGCAGAATCGTCATACGCTATGCGGCTATCAACGCATGGAGGAAAAGGGATAGGCAACGGCAAAGGGAAATATCTTTTGAATACCTCACAGAAGAAAAGTTTTATCCCATAAATGCATTGAACGGGCTTTTCATAAACCCATATGAGAAATATCCCGTCACTATATGCGGTCAGACAATTACGCTAACCAGCGGGGAACTTGCCGAAGCCCTGTCTGCCTTGCCGGAGAAAAAGAGGAAAATCATTTACCTTTATTTTTTCGGTCATTACACGCAACAGGAAATCGGGGAACTATACGGACGCTGCCGGAGTACGGCGTGGCATCACATAC
>CAMWSA010000110.1 GCA_947176785.1 uncultured Lachnospiraceae bacterium | reverse complement strand
TGTGACTGCCAAATACCACGGACAGGGGGGGCATAAGGAGGAAATTCACAGCAGGGAGCAGATGGATGCCCTGTTAAAGAGTCTGGAGGGCGCATCCTGGCAAGTGACGGAGGTGAAGAAGGGAGAGAGGACCAAGAAGGCACCGCTGCCCTTTACCACCTCCACCTTACAGCAGGAGGCCAGTAAGGTGCTGAATTTCTCCACGCAGAAAACCATGCGCCTGGCCCAGCAGCTCTATGAGGGCGTGGAACTGAAGGGTGAGGGGACGGTGGGTCTGATCACCTATCTGCGTACCGACTCCACCCGTGTGTCCGAGGAGGCGGAGCAGACGGCCCGGGCCTATATAGTAAAGCATCACGGGGAAAAATATGCCGCCGAGACCGTGACGGTGAAAAAGAACGAGCAGAAGATCCAGGATGCCCACGAGGCCATCCGCCCCACGGACATCGAGCGCATTCCGGCGGCGGTGAAGGAGCAGCTGCCCAGGGATCTTATGCGGCTGTACCAGCTGATCTGGAAGCGCTTCGTGGCCAGCCGTATGGCGGGAGCGGTATATGAGACCGTGTCCACCAAAATCGAGGCCGCAGGGCATGTGTTTAACATGGCGGCATCCATCAGGGTGTTTGACGGCTATATGAGTATCTACACCCAGGAGGAGGACCAGGAGGTGGGAGGGCGTGTCAGCCGCGAACTGGCTGTTGGCAGTGAACTCTCCCTGCTGGGGCTGGAGCCAAAGCAGCATTTCACCCAGCCCCCCGCCCACTATACGGAGGCATCCCTGGTAAAGGCCCTGGAGGAGTTGGGCATTGGACGCCCCAGCACCTATGCGCCCACCATCACCACAATCCTGGCCAGGCGCTATGTGGCGAAGGAGAACAAAAACCTGTATGTGACAGAACTGGGCGAGGTGGTAAACCAGATGATGCTGGAGGCATTTCCCAGCATCGTGGATGTGCATTTCACGGCCAATATGGAGGCGCTGCTGGACAGTGTGGAGATGGGGGCGGTGAAATGGAAGACCATCATTTCCAATTTTTATCCCGATCTGGACGAGGCGGTGAAAAAAGCTGAGAAGGAATTGGAAAAGGTCACAATTGCCGACGAGGTCTCTGACGAGGTCTGTGATCTCTGCGGCAGGCAGATGGTGATCAAGTATGGCCCCCACGGCAGATTCCTGGCATGCCCGGGCTTCCCGGACTGCCGCAACACCAAGCCCTATTTTGAGAAGACCGGCGTGGCCTGCCCCAGGTGCGGCAAGGATATCGTGATGAAAAAGACCCAGAAGGGCAGACGCTATTTTGGCTGTATCGGCTACCCCGACTGCGATTTCATGGTGTGGCAGAAGCCCTCGGGGCAAAAATGCCCGAAGTGTGGCGGCGTCATGCTGGAGAAGGGCAATAAACTGGTCTGCGCGGACGGAGAGTGCGGACATGTTATGGCAGCCAATAAGGAATAAAATACCTTAATGTCAGAATATTCTTAAAAAGAACAAAAATACACATTGTAATCTGATTTCATTTGTGCTAGAATATCTGAAAGGGCAGAGTCAAATGGGTGGACCCTGTAAGGTTTTCGGGGCTCTGCCCGCAGTCTGTGCCCTCCGGGACGGAGGAATGACGATGAGCAGTGTACAGTTATTGGATAAGACCAGAAAGATCGGCAAGCTATTGCACAATAACAACTCCAGCAAAGTGGTGTTCAACGATATCTGCCGTGTGATGCGGGACATCCTGAATTCCAATGTGCTGGTGATCAGCCGAAAGGGCAAGGTACTGGGCGTGGGTAAATGCGAGAGCGTGGATTCCCTGCCCGAGCTGGTGGAGGAGAACGTGGGCGGCTTTGTGGACAGCATGCTGAACGAGAGGCTGCTGGGGGTCTTGTCCACAAAGGAGAATGTAAATCTGGAAACCCTGGGCTTCGAGGATGGGGATATCCGCAGGTTCCAGGCCATCATCTCTCCCATTGAGATCGCCGGCGAGAGGCTGGGCACCCTGTTTATCTATAAGTGCAATGAACAGTATGATATAGACGACATTATCCTGTGCGAGTATGGGACCACGGTGGTGGGGCTTGAAATGCTCCGGGCCGTCAGCGAGGAGAGCGCGGAGGAAAGCCGCAAGGTAGCGGTGGTAAAATCTGCCATCAGTACCCTTTCCTTCTCGGAAATGGAGGCCATCACGCACATTTTTGACGAGTTAAACGGGATGGAAGGCATTCTGGTGGCCAGCAAGATTGCTGACCGGGTAGGGATCACCAGATCCGTGATTGTCAACGCCCTGCGCAAGTTTGAGAGCGCCGGAGTCATTGAATCCCGCTCATCAGGCATGAAGGGAACCTATATCAAGGTACTCAACGATGTGGTGTTTGATGAGATCGAAGAATTGAAGAGACAGAATCAAAGAGGATAGGGCACAGGGAAGTGCGAACACGGGGATAAAAGGATTTATTGTTGTGCAATAGATCCTTTTTCATTTTTTTTGCTAAAAAGTATTGTGTTTTTTTGTAAATTACATATAATAGAATATATTGGGTTTTGACCTGACAAAAGCACAAGGTATATGGAAAATGGAGGGGATTATGTTTAGTTCTAATGTATTTGACTACATAAGTGTTTTGGATAAAGCGGCTGATGCGTCCTGGATGCGTCATACAGTATTATCCAATAACAATTCCAATGTCACCACGCCGGGCTATAAGCGCCAGGATGTGGCATTTGAATCGGAACTGCGCAAGGCCCTGGGCAGTTGTAAGCATGAATCCATGGATGCCAAGGTATCCAGGGTGAAAAACATGTCCATAAGGCCGGTGGCCTATACGGATTATTCCACCCTGTCCTACAGGCTGGACGGCAACAATGTGGACCCGGACACAGAACCGGTGATGCTGGCCGAGAACCAGCTGAAATATCAGGGGCTGATGGCGGCGATCAACAATGAATTCCAGAATTTGCAGACTGTACTTAAATAGAAAAGTGAGGTATTATAATTATGAACATTTTTTCTGCTTTTAATATTAACGCTTCCGGCATGTCTGCGCAGAGATACCGCATGGACATTATTTCGGAGAACGTAGCCAATGCCCAGAGTACCCGGACGGAGGACGGCACTCCCTACAGGCGCAAGGTGGTGGCATTTGCGGAAAAGGGCGGCAGCGGTTCCTTTGTCAATGCCCTCAACAGTGCCATTGGGTATCACGGCGCGGGCATATCCGGCAGCGGCGTGAAGATCACAGGCGTATACAAGGATTACGAGACGGAGATGAAGATGGTATATGACCCTTCCCACCCGGATGCGGATGAGGACGGATATGTGACGTTGCCAAATGTCAGCATCATCACGGAGATGACCAACATGATCGACGCCAGCCGGGCCTATGAGGCCAATGCCACGGCATTTAACGCCAGCAAAGCCATGGTGCAGCAGGGGCTGCAGCTTGGCCAGTCATAATGGCTGTGGAGTGAAAGGAAAGGAGTTTTACATATTATGGATTACGCGTCAGCAATAAACAGCATATCTTCCCTGGGGCTGGACCAGGTTACAGGCACAAGGTTGAACACATTGACAGGAGCCCTCACCAGTGAGGACAATAAGGCAGAGGGCACCATGTTTGATGTTTTCCTGACTTCTGCAATAGATAATCTCAAAACGACTAACAGCTATCTCTCCAATTCGGAGAACGAGAAAATCAAATTTGCCCTGGGCGAGACGGAGAATGCGCATGATTTGGGTATAGCCATGCAGAAGGCATCCGACGCATTACAGTACACGGTAGCTTTTCGCGATAAGCTGCTGGAGGCATATAACGCAATCATGCAGATGCAGATTTAGGAATATAATATCCCATATGCATTCGGAGTAAGTCACTTCGTGATTTGCTCCGCTGTGCATTGTGCTTTTTTAACTATATTATGCAGTCACAGAGGAGAAACTTATGTTAGACAGGCTAAAAGAAATTCGGGCCAAAGTGCTTGAATGGTGGAATAAGTTTACATCCAAACAGAAAACGATTATTATTGCCATTGTGGCCATTGTGATTTTTGCCTTCGCAATCCTGATCTATGCGTTTTCAAGACCACAATACACCCGCCTTATGAATTGCGAGACGGCCACTCAGGCTTCCACGGTCATGGACACATTGGAGTCGGCAGGCATTGACTGCAAACTCACCAATGACGGCCTACATATTGACGTGAACGTGAACCAGATTTCAGCGGCCAACCGGGCATTGGGTTCTGCGGGTCTGACTTCGAGCGAGCCGAACATCCAGAGCGTGACAAACGCCGGCATGTCGGCCACGGAATCGGATAAGCAGAAGCTGTACTCGGATTTTAAGCGGCAGGAACTGGAACAGGTGTTTAAGGATTATGATGCGGTCAGGGACTGCAAGGTAAGGCTGTCTCTTGTGGAGCAGGATGGGACGCTGGCCCGCACGAAGCAGGAATCTTTCGTGTACATATGTCTGGAACTGGACGGTACATTCACTTCAGACAATGCGGCTACCATGGCCAGGGCGGCGGCGACATCGGTGGGTAACCCCACCACCGCCAATATCTTTATCAGCGACACGGCGGGCAACACCCTGTTCTCGGGTGATGAGGATTATACGCTGACCGGTTCCACCATCAGCCAGATTGAAGCCCAGAGCGCGGCGGAGAGTTATATCCGTTCCAAAGTCAAACAGGCGCTGCTGGGAACAGGCGTATTTGAGACCATGGATGTGGCGACCTTCCTGAAGTTTGATTACTCCACTTATGAGGAAACCCAGCACAATTACGCAGCCCAGGACGGCAGGGAAGAGGGGCTGATCGGCCACCAGTCCCAGGAGGAGAGCGAGAGTACCGGCGGTACCAGCAGTATTCCGGGCACGGACTCCAACGACGAGGACGGATACCGGCTGGATCTGAACGGAGAGACTTCGTCCAGTTCCAGCGCGACGGACACGGACCGGGTATTGGATGAAACGATTTTGAAGATCATCACCCCGGCAGGGATCATTGATTACGACAGTTCTTCCCTTACCGTGACGGCCCGCAGTTATGATGTGGTGTATGAGGAGATCATAGAGCGCCAGGGGCTTCTGGATGTCATGACCTGGGAGGAGTATAAGGCGAACAACAGCACTTCCACCAGGATGGAGGTGGATGATGACTTCTATGATGCCGTGGCGACGGCCACAGGCATTTCCAGAGATAAGATCACAATTATTGCCTACCGGGAGAACCTGTTCTTTGACAAGGAGGGCATGCATGTAAACTGGACCGATATCCTGAGCATTGTTATGATCGTGATTATCCTGGCACTGCTGGCATTTGTGATTTTGCGCAGCATGGTATCCAGGAAAGATACGGCCCAGGAGGAGGAACTGTCAGTGGAAAACCTGCTGCAGTCCACGCCGGAAAGTGAACTGGAGGATATCGGGGTGGAGAGCAAATCCGATACGCGTAAGCTGATCGAGCGGTTTGTGGATGAGAACCCGGAGGCTGTGGCAATTCTGCTGCGCAACTGGTTAAACGAAGATTGGGGGTAAGGGCATGGCAAAAGACGATGGCATATCCGGCCTGCAAAAGGCCGCAATCCTGCTGATTGTGCTGGGACCTGAGCGCTCGGCCAATATATTTAAGCATTTGAAGGAAGAGGAGATTGAGGAACTCACGCTGGAGATCGCCAATACCCGCAGCGTGACTCCCCAGGTGAAGGAAGATATTCTGAATGAGTTCTATGAGGTTTGCCTGGCCCAGCAGTACATTGCGGAGGGCGGTATTACCTACGCCAAGGAGCTGCTTGAAAAGGCCCTGGGCAACGAGAAGGCCATGGATGTGATCGGCAAGCTGACGGCTTCCCTCCAGGTCAAGCCCTTCGAGTTTGTGCGAAAGACGGATGCTTCCCAGCTGCTCAACTTTATTCAGGACGAACATCCGCAGACGATTGCGCTTATCCTGTCCTATCTGTCAGCGGGGCAGTCGGCCATGATTATCTCGGCTTTGCCGCCTGAAAAACAGGCGGACGTGGCAAAGCGTATTGCCGTGATGGACCGCACCAGTCCGGATGTGATAAAAGAGGTGGAAAAAGTGCTGGAATCCAAACTGTCCAACCTGGTCAACCAGGATTACACGATCATCGGCGGCGTGGACGCGGTGGTGGAGATTCTGAATACCGTGGATCGGGGAACAGAGAAACACATTATGGAAACCCTGGAGATCGAGGAGCCGGAGTTGGCCGACGAGATCCGCAAGAAGATGTTCGTATTCGAGGATATCCTGCTTCTGGACGACAGGGCCATACAGCAGGTGCTGCGTAATGTGGACAACAACGACCTGGCTATTGCGCTTAAGAATGCCAACGAGCAGGTGCAGACCGCAATCTTTGACAACATGTCCAAGCGTCTGGCCGTGATGATCAAGGAAGATATGGAGTTCATGGGGCCTGTGCGTATGAAGGACGTGGAGGAAGCACAGCAGAAGATTGTCAATATCATCCGCAAACTGGAGGATTCGGGAGAGATCATTATTTCCAGAGGTGGAGGTGACGAGATCGTTGTATAATAATTTGCTGAAGCAGGGATACGGATTTTTCCTGAACGGAACGGAAGAGAAAAGAATTATCGACACCAATGGCCTGGTCGCCAGACGGCTGGAGGAATTGAAAAAGGCTGCGGGCGTGACTGCGGACGGTGAATTTACGGAAGGCTTTGTGCAGGGGATCCAGGCGGAGGATGTATCCGCGCTGCTGGGTGCGGACGGCGAGGGCGGCAATGTGCTGAAGGCGGAGCAGGCCCAGGAGAAAGCCCAGGGTATTCTGGATGCTGCCAATACCCAGGCCCAGGATATCCTGGAGGGGGCGAAAGCCCAGGCGGATCAGATCATGCAGGAAGCCCAGAGACAATCCGAGAACTTAAAACAGGCGGCTATGGAAGAGGGCAGGCAGAGCGGCTATCGGGAGGGCAGGGAGAAGGCGGATGCGGAGGCCGGCGAGCGCAGCCGGCAGATGAAGGCCAAAGAAGCGCAGCTGGAGGCACAGTACCAGAGCGCCATGGACCAGATGGAAGCCCAGCTGGTGGAAGCCATAACGGGCATTTACGAGCATATTTTCCATGTGGAACTGCATTCCTACAGGGACATTCTGATCCATCTGATCACCTCTACTCTGCGCAGGGCAGAGGGCAGTAAGGATTTTCTGGTGCATGTGTCCAAAGAGGATTATTCCTATGTGAGTATGCAGAAGAAACAGCTGCTGGCGGTATTGCCCGGGAACGGAGTCACCCTGGAGATCATTGAGGATATGACCGTAGAGAAGGATGCGTGCATGATTGAGACGGAGGGCGGGATATTTGACTGTGGGCTGGGAACCCAGCTTGAGCGGTTACGCCAAAGGCTTATGCTTTTATCCTATACGGGCTGAGAAGAGAGTGGTAACAATTGACGACAAAAAAGCTTAACTTGGAAAAATATAGCGAAGTGGCGGAGCAGACTTTTTTTCGGAAGCTTGGTAAGGTGGTTAATGTGGTGGGCCTTACCATCGAATCCGTCGGTCCTGATGCGCGCCTGGGGGATGTATGCCGGATTATGCCGGATGGGACCCTGACGCAGCCTGTCATGGCAGAGGTGGTGGGTTTTCGGGACAAGAGGACCCTGCTTATGCCTCTGGACCAGGTGGAGGGAATCCGGCTGGGATGTTCGGTGGAAAATACAGGCTATCCCCTGACGGTCACCGTGAGCGAGGAACTGCTGGGCAAGACGGTAAACGGTCTGGGGCAGCCGGTGGACGGTGTCCCAATCAAGGGGGGCAGCTATCCTGTGGAGGCCCCGCCCCCAGACCCGCTGCGCCGTGAGATCATCGACACTGTGCTGCCCCTGGGGGTCCGTGCGGTGGACGGTATCATGACCGTGGGAAAAGGGCAGAGAATCGGCATATTTGCCGGCTCCGGCGTGGGCAAATCCACGCTGATGGGCATGTTTGCCCGCAATACCAGGGCGGATATCAATGTGATTGCGCTGATTGGTGAGCGGGGCCGTGAGGTGCGGGAATTTATTGAGCGGGACCTGGGCGAAGAGGGCATGCGGCGTTCCGTGGTGGTGGTAGCCACTTCTGACCGCCCTGCCCTGGAGCGGAAAAAAGCGGCCCTGACCGCCACGGCTATCGCGGAGTATTTTAGAGACCAGGGCAAGGACGTACTGCTTATGATGGATTCCCTGACCCGTTTTTCCATGGCCCAGAGGGAGATTGGCCTTGCCAGCGGGGAGCCGCCGGTGTCCAGAGGCTATCCCCCCAGCGTATACTCCGAGATGCCGAAGCTTTTAGAGCGGGCGGGACGGTCCCATGTGGGATCCATCACGGGCCTGTATACCGTGCTGGTGGACGGCGATGATTTCAACGAGCCGATCACGGACACGGCCCGAAGTATTCTGGACGGGCATATCATGTTAAACCGCAAACTGGTACATAAGAATCACTATCCGGCCATCGACGTGTTGCAGAGTATTTCCCGTTGTATGAGCCAGATTGCCACCAGGGAGCATAAGCAGCTGGCCGGCAGGCTCAAGAACGTGCTTGCCACCTACAATGAGGCGGAGGACTTAATCAATATCGGTGCCTATAAGAGCGGCAGCAATCCGGAGATTGATTATGCCATCACCATGATCCATCAGGTCAATGAGTTCCTCATGCAGGAAGTAGACGAGAAGGTCAGCTTTGAGGAAAGTGTGGAACGCCTGGAAGAAATGTTTGGAAAGGAATAAGCCATGGCCAGATTCCGATACCGGATGCAGAGCATCCTGGATATCAAACTGAAGATGGAGACCCAGGCCAAACAGGAATTTGCGGCGGCGCAGGCGCGATTAAACGAGGAGAAGGAGCGGCTGGCGGCGTTGAGGGAGCGCAAGGCCGGTTATGAGCGCCGGGCCAGGGAGCAGCTGATGGGGGCGCTGAACTGCCGGAATATGGCTGAAAACAAAGAGGCAATCCTGCGCATGGACGAATATATTGCCCTGCAGCATATCCAGATCCGGAAGGCGGAGGAAAAGGTAGAGCGGGCCAGAGAGAAGCTGGCGGCAGTCATGATAGAACGAAAGTCTCATGAGACCTTGAAGGAGAAAGCCTTTGCAGAGTTCCTGCTGGACGAAAAGAAGCAGGAGGGCAAGGAAGTGGACGAACTGACCAGCTATACCTACGGTCAGCGGCAGAAGGAAAAGGCTAATAACACAGGCTCGGCCTATGCAGGGTAGAGGTAAGTTTAGAGGAATGGAGTTAAAAAGCGATGGCGAAACAGGAAGATCCCAAGCAGGTGGCAGTGAAGGCTGAGAAGGACCAGATAAAAAATGAAAAGAAGCAGCTGAAGAATGAGCAGAAACAGCAGAAGAAGGAAGCCAGGCGCCGGGCCAAGGAGATTGCAAAGAGAGAGGACGAACTGGCGGATGACGACGAGGGGGGCGGTTTCGGAACCCTGTTGGCAACAATCATGATCGTAATGGTGGGGCTGGCCGTGATCCTGGTGATCATTAAGCTGGATGGAGGCGGTTTTGGCAGTAAGGTATTGACCCCGATCCTACAGGATGTGCCGGTGCTGAACCGGATGCTGCCGGGTAATTCCATCCTGGAGACCAAGGACCCGGAGAGTTACGGAGGCTACACCAGCCTGGTCGATGCGGTGGATCAGATCCGGCAGCTGGAGTTGGAGTTGGAAAGGCTTCAGACCTCTTTAAACGAGAAGAATGAAGAGATTGTGGAATTGAAGGCCAATGTGGTGAGGCTTCAGGAATTCGAGCAGAAGCAGCTGGACTTCCAGCGGATCAGGAATGAGTTCCTGGAGGAAGTGGTCTATGCGGAAAATGGACCCGGCCCGGAAGGGTTCCAGAAGTATTATGAGGCGGCAGACCCCTCCTCCGCACAGCTTATGTACCGCCAGGTGATCGTGCAGAACCAGGAGACTAAGGAAATACAGGACTGGGCGGCTGCGTATTCCCAGATGAAGCCCAAGCAGGCGGCGGCCATCCTGGAGGAGATGAAGGACGATCTGTCTGTGGCGGCGAGGATTTTAAAGACCATGAGTGCCGAGGACAGAGGCGCGATCATGGGCGTGATGGATTCCGAAATTGCCGCCAAGCTCACCAAATTAATGGATCCGGAATCTTAAGTCTGGGGGAAAAAATGCCGATACAAAATATGTCTTTCCATGGAGTGCGGTCCGTGGGATAAAAAGACAATATTTTATCATCACAGGAAAGGAGGTAAAACGGATGACAAGTATACCTGCAAATGTGCAAAATTTCCTGGCGGGAAGCCGGACGGGACAGCCAAAGGTACAGGCACCCGAATCCAGGGAGGATTTCGGCAAGGTGCTTGAC
>CAMWSA010000109.1 GCA_947176785.1 uncultured Lachnospiraceae bacterium | reverse complement strand
CGTCCTGCAATCAAGCAGTGCATTTTGGGGAACATGCTGTTTAGAGTTCCGCATGTCCCCAAAAACACACAGCCGGTGCTTGTTTGCATGACGCTTTCGGGCGTCCTGCAATCAAGCAGTGCATTTTGGGGAACATGCTGTTTAGAGTTCCGCATGCCCTGCAATTTACCTGTGTAGATACTTTGCCAGCAGGCGCGTCAGTACATCCATATCTATGGGCTTGGATGTGTGGTCGTTCATGCCGCACTCCTTGCATTTCTTTACATCCTCTGAAAAAGCATCCGCCGTCATGGCAATAATCGGCAGTCCCGCGTCCTGGCGTGTGAGCGTTCGAATCTGCGAAGCGGCCTCGTATCCCGACATAATTGGCATACGAATATCCATCAAAATCGCGTCATAGTAACCTTCTGCGGATTTCTCAAACATATCCACACACATCTGGCCGTTCTGCGCCCATTCTATCTCTATCCCGATGGCGGACAACAGTTCATTGGCAATCTCATAATTGATATCATTATCCTCCGCCAGCAGAATTCTGATACCGCTGAAATCTTTGGCGGGAGCCTTCTGTGCCTCCGCATTTTCCCGGACAGGCTTCATATACTGCGACAGCCCGTGGTAGAGCGTGGATTTGAACAGAGGCTTTGAGATGAATCCGCTGATCCCCGCCTCCCGTGCCTCCTCCTCTATGTCGCTCCAATCATATGCGGAGATAAGTACAATCGGCATCTCGTCCCCAAATCTCCGGCGAAGTTCCCTGGCGGTCTCTACACCGTTCATGCCTTCCATCCGCCAATCCAACAGGACGATCTGATAAGCATCCTGCCGGTTGTGGCGTTCCGTTACCATGTCAATAGCCGTCTTGCCGTCAACCGCCCAGTCGCAGTGAAGCGAAAGCTCCTCCAGCTTCTCCGCCGTTTCCCTGCACAGCTGCTCGTCGTCATCCACCAGTAAGATGTTCCACCCGGGAAGCACCATGTCCTCTTCTTTCACCGTAGCCCGCTCCAGGTCCAGAGTGACATGGAACTCGGTTCCCCTTCCAGCCTCGCTGTGTACTTCTATGGTTCCCTCCATGGCGTCAATAATATACTTACTGATGGCCATGCCCAGACCGGTTCCCTCGGTTTTATGCACCCTGGTATTGTCCTCACGGGAAAAAGACTCAAAAATCTTTTTCTGGAACTCCGGCGTCATACCCATGCCGCTGTCCTTCACCCGGAAATGCACGCGCACATAGTCCGCCCCTCTGGGAGATTCCTCCTGATTGAGATACACATGGATCGCGCCGCCCTCCGGCGTAAACTTATATGCATTGGACAGAAAATTAATCAGCACCTGATTAAGCCGGACTCCGTCACAGTATACATCCTCCGACAGAATGTTGGAGATGAATACGTCAAACACCTGATTTTTCGACTTGATCTGCGGCTGAATAATGGTCACAATGCTGTCCATAGCCTCCCGGAGCGAAATCATATCCGAACTAAGTGTCATCTTTCCGCTCTCTATCTTGGACATGTCCAGAATGTCGTTGATCAGCCCCAGCAGATGACGGCTTGACAGAGTTATTTTCTTCAGACAGTTCATCAGCTGCTGCCGGTCGTCAATATTGGCCGTAGCAATGGCCGTCATACCCACAATGGCATTCATGGGGGTCCTGATGTCGTGGCTCATGTTGGACAAAAACTCACTCTTGGCTTTGTTGGCGCGAATGGCCTCACTCCTGGCCCTGTCGATCTCAATCATCTGGCTTCTCATAACCTTGTAGTACATAACAAACACAATAATAAAGATCGTAAACATCAGGATCATCGCAACCAGAAACGCCGTCAGGCTGTTATAATCCAGTTCTTGTATGATACCGTCCAAAGCGTCATACGGCATGGCCGTGACCAAATACCACTCAGAGTAGGGAAGAGGTGCCACATATACATATTTGATCCCCTCGATGGTGGATATGGTATAGGTGGAGAGTGTTCTGCTGTCAATGGACTCCTGAACCTTTTCTATATAATAATCGGCGTCCAGCCCGTCCGTCTCCAGCACAAGGTTTTTCAGGCGGTCATAATAATTGTCCAGCACTGCCGATCCGCTCTTTATGACAAAATCCCCGTTTCGCCTGATGATATGAGAATAGGTTTCCATCCCCGGATTGTCCAGGAAAAGCGTGTTGTTGACATAATCCACGTCAATGCCGGCCACCATGGCTATGCTTTTTCCGCCCATCTCCATATCATATGCGCAGGGAACCCCCAAAAGCACCAGCGCCGAATCTGTACCGTGTACATTTGCCACCGCGATTTTCTTTTCCCCCGCTTTTAATGAATTCAAAAAAGGCTCCTGGTCCGCAACGTCCACGCTCTCGCCCAGGATCAGCTGGAAGTCACCGGCTTCTGACAGCAGTCCCAAAAACCGGAAGTCTCTGGCCTCGGCGCTGATCGCCATAACCTCTTTCAGCTCCTGTCCCTGAGTTTCCCCCTCGGGCGGAAAGGTTTTCACAATACTCTCCACCTGGGCCAGCTTAATATTCACTGTCGTATCAAAATGCTGGGTAAGCTGTGTACTCATTCTATCCATATAGAAGCTGCTGACTTCCGTAACCGTACTCTTACTGGATTTCATCATATGTCTCATCAAAACCAGAAATATGCAGCCGCACAGAATAAACATCAACCCAAAAATTATGATCAGAAACCGGATTGTCTTCTTTCTCATATCGTCCTTCACTTCACTGTTCACCTCATACGTCGTAATCTATCTCCCATTATATTATACAAGGGTAGAAAAAGCAATGAATCAATCTTTTTTGATGGCGCAAAATAAGACGCCCAGGATTATATACCCTGGACGCCTCTTTTGTCAATGCCAATCAGAAATATTTTGCGCTTACTGCCCGTCACGGGGCTGGACAACTATACGCACAGTGCCAAGCAGCGCCACGAAAAGCAGGGCTGCCACCGGCCAGATGGGCCAGCTGGTACTAAAGCTGTCGTTTCTGAAGCTGACTGCAAGATAAATGGCCACCACCAGGACCCAATAAATGCCTGTCAGAGAACCCAATCTCCTGCGGCGGCGTTTCTCATCTGCAGAGTAATCCCCCTGCTGGAGCAGTTTCTGATAACTCCCCCAGATACTCTCGGCCTGTACCAGCAGGAACACTTCCGGGGATACCACAGCCAGCAGCACGCCGATGCTGTACACCTGCCAGATTTCAGTAACACGCAAGCCCCTGGCGATCATTACGGGCAGCACGCTGAGAATGCATATCGTCGCACCCAGGACAATACTCCGCAACACGGAAATTATTCCTTGCTCCTTCCCTGTAAACATGGTATAGTGAGCAAAACACTATACAAAAACCCCATATATCTGGGGGAGGAAAAGAAAATGGATGCATTGGAAATATTGACATGTCTAAGCGAAAGGTATGCATTGGGGAAAATGCAGGAAAAGCCCACGCCGGTGGAGGGAGGGCTGCTGCACCGGATGTACCACATGGTGACAGATCAGGGACATTATGCCGTGAAGCTGCTGAATCCGGATATCATGAAGCGCCAGGAAGCCCTGGAAAATATGGTGAATTCCGAGCGTATAGCCGAGGCCATGTCCGCGTTCAGAATAGCTTGTGCCAGCGGGCATAGATCCGCCTCCGGTTCCGAAGGCTGTAAGCCGTCAGAGGCCATACCGGCAGTATCCGCGCTTAAATTCCAAGGACAGCACTTGCTATTCACGGAGCAAAACAACTCCAGGGCCCTTTTTGCTGAATCTCCCACAGCTACACCACGACAGTATGCTTTTGTATATCCCTGGCTGGAGGCCCGGTCCCTGTTTGCGCCAAAGCTTGGCATTACGCACTGCCGCAGGGTGGGACACATATTGGGGCTAATGCACCGTGCAAACATTCAGCCGGGAGAAATACGCTGCAAATTGGAAAGGAAGAAGGGCCGACGCCCCCTCTATAACTGGCAGAATTATCTGACCCTTGCCAGGGAGCAGCAGGTTTCCTGGCTCTCCGAGTATGAGTCCATGCTGCCGGACTTGTGCCGCTGGGATCAGGCGGCAGTGGCTTCCATGGACACAGTGCATTCCTGCCAGGTCATCAGCCACCGGGATCTGGACCCCAAAAACATAATATGGAAGGGACATGATCCCTACCTGATCGACTGGGAGGCCGCGGGATATGTGAATCCCTATCAGGAACTGCTGGAGGTACTGCACTATTGGGGCTTTGATGACAAGGGCTGCTGTGACCAGACACTCTGCCAGGCGCTTCTGCAGGAATACCGGCAATTTGTGAGTCTGCGGGAAGTGGATTGGGGGCCTGTGTTTGCCTGCAGCTATGACGGTATGCTGGGCTGGCTGGAATATACCTTAAAGATAAGTCTTGGGCTGGAAGGAGACGAAAAATCCCGGGGAGTGCAGCAGATGCTTTCTACCTGCAAAGAATTGCGCCACTATGAGGCCCAGACGGAAAAGCTCCGGCAGATGCTCATAGAATTTCATGACACTTCCCAATAATGTCCTCCTGGTTTATTTGTCGGCACCTCACTATTAATTACTTATTAGCTTCATCCTCATTATCGGCAGGCTGTGGGCTAAAGGACCCGGGAAACCAGGTCCCTTCACACATTGCCCATAGATTCGCCAAAAAGGGGCACTTCGCTAACGACTAATTCTCCACATACCGCTGCTGCCTGGTTGCCAGCAGGACCAGAGTGCCCGCCACCAGCACAATCGTCACCGCCAGCCCGCCTTCAAGGCCGAAATCGCCGCCGTTTATCAACTCCCGCCCTGCCACCATCTCCGAGGACAGTACGGAACAGCTGGTCTGTATGCCGCTGACGCGAATGCCATAGAAATTGCCCTGGGCCAGGTTCCAGATGGAATGCAAGGCACCCACGCCCCAGATATTGCCCCGCTTGACAAAATATACGGAGGCAAACACGCCAAAGAGTACCAGGTTTATAAAGGCCAGCACGGTAATCCCGTTGTTTAGCAGATGCAGGGCCGCAAATAGCACCGCATTGGCGAAGATGCCCACTGCCAGAGGATAACGTCTGCTAACGGACACCAGGAAATATCCTCTGCACAGTACCTCCTCCGCCATGCCCTGCACCATATAGCCCAGCAGAAACAGCACAAAAATCCCGGCGGAAAAGCTCGGGGACAGTCCCTGAAGCTTGAGGGCCCCTGTCAAGACACAGATCAGCACTGCCACCGTGAAAATACCAAAACCAATCCCCAGGCCCACCACATATTCCTTCCACATGCCCGGCTTCTGAAAACCTACCGTAGTCACTTTCCTCTTCTGGATCAGCTTACAGAACAACAATGTCACCAGGATAATCCCTGCGTTGGAGAAAAGCATTGCAATGGTCATGGCATTTGACTGCGCCAGTGCATTGGCCGCTTCCGCCACCCCTGCCATATCTCCGTTTATTGCCGCGTTCATATAATTTGCATCGGAAAACAGCAGGACAAACTGTACGGGGATCACCACAATTATTTCCGCTATGCTGCAGACCAGGAACAGGGCAATAAAGACCAATATCTCCAGCACAATGTGCAGCCCCCCGCCCCTCTCGGCCGCCTCCGCCACCATCCGGGGTTTTTTCAGTTTCAACAAATTTGTCATGTTACACATCCTCCTCATAATATGGTTTACTATATTTTACCACCAGCCCCTGAACCGGGAAAGCCAAAACCAGGCTATGCAATACCTGTGTCAAAAACAGCATCCTCAGGCAAAGACGGATGCTGTCTATCACATAATTTATTTACTCAATAATCAGGCTGGCACACTTGATATCCTCCGACAGATCATAGACCTTCCCGGTGCGCAGCCCTATTACCTTGGGACGCAGCGGATACTGGGGGTTGTTTTTCAATACTTTGGCTTTTTCCCCATTGCTTAAGGTGACAACGCTGTTCACCGGATAAAGGATGACGATCCCCAGAAAATTGCGCATGTACATAATATCCAGTTCATCCGTCATGGCCATAATCATCTCTATGGCGTCCTGCTGGGAAAATGCCTTTTTATAAGGACGCTCTGTCACAAGAGCGTCATAAATATCCGCAATGGACAGAATTTTTGCGTAGGGATGGATTTTGTCCACCGCTACATTCATGGGATACCCCTTGCCGTTCAGCTTCTCATGATGCTGAAGCACTCCCATCAGCACCTCCTGAGGAATGCCGCCCTTCTCCTTCAGAATCTGGTAGCCAAAAACGGAGTGGTTCTTCATAATGGCGAATTCTTCCTCCGTCAGCTTCCCTGCCTTGTTCAGTATCTCATTGGGAATTTTGGACTTCCCCATGTCATGTAGCAGGCCCGCCATGCCGACTTTCTGGATCTCCGCCTCAGACATATCACTGTTCTTGGCAATCAGCATGGCGATTGTCGCCACGTCCACGCTGTGCTGGAAGGTGTACTCATCGCTGAATTTCAACGTATCTATATTCAGCGCCACCGCCTCATTTTCCATGATGGAACCTACCAGGCTGTTGGTGACGTTGGCTGCGGCGTCAATAAAGTTGGGCGCAGAAGTATCGTTGTAAAGAAACTTAATGCCCTCTGACACCCGTTTCTTCACACTCTCGGACAGTCTCACCTTGGACCGGTCCGCCACTGTCAGCTTCTCGATGGCCACCTGGATCTCCGGCGACACCTCTATGTCGCGATCCATTTCAGGATCTTCCTCTCCCTCCCGGATATAAATCCCGGTAATTTTCATCTTCTGCAGGGCATCAATCAGAAAATCGTCCAAGGCCGTCTTGCGGGCGATCAAAATACGCCCACTCCTGTCTATAATGGCCTGGTCAATCACCATTCCCGGCTTAATTGCCCTTGTGCTTATATATTTTCTTCTTATCACAGATACCACCGCTGCTTTTCCGTAAGATTTCTATTGTATGTATTCTTATACATTATAATTCATTTTCCAGTAGAAATCTACTCTTTTTTATATTATCCGGCTTCGCCGTTGCGGCAGTTCTATAGTATACCACATAACAAATTTCTGCTTTCGGCCTTGCATAAGCCATATCGGAAGCTTTCACAAGGCCGGAAACGAAATGTCTATTGTGGTTGGCTCCGGTTCTTGCGGGCGATCTGATAGATGATTTCCACGGAACCGTCCTCACGGATGCCCGTGAGGGTAAGAGAGTTGCAGGTTCCCAGCGTATCCAGCGGCAGCATGGCTGTGAATCCGCTCTCCAGATAATCCTCCCTCTCCAAAACCTCCGCCACATCTGTCCGTTGTGTCTTTTGAACTTCAACCATGGCATTGTCGATCTCCAGCCGATATCGGTCAAACGGCATATCCGTTTTCAAGTCAATACACCAGCCGAAAAACCTGATCTCGTTGTCCAAAACATGAATATTGTCCAGATAGAAGAGCTGCTGCTGTTCCGCTACCAGATTATAATTCTCAAAGGGACATATAAAAAAGGAATATTTGTCCAGCTTTACAGGGGTATATCCCATAAGTGTCAGAAGCTCAAACGATGACTGGTCCGTGCTGTATACGACATAATTGTTTCTGACATGGACTCTCTTGGGAAATTCATTGATGGAGTCCTTTCCAAAGCTTTCTATGCCATTGGCGGGAATGTTCATTGTATAAGGATTCACTTTGTATGTCCATAAGTAATACATATAATTGTTCGGATAGCAGGTTCCGCGGGAGTTCCAGCCGGCATCCCGATTCTCCTCCAGAAAGGCGGCAACATCGTCATAAGGTTCGTAAAACAGCCAGTTCATGGGAAACGCCAGATCATTATACTGCGTAAAATAGTAACGGGCAAACGAGATAAAGGATATTGTATACAGCCCCGCCAATAATCCGGCATACAGCCTCCTCTGCCATACCTTTTTTAAATAATTCCACACAGAATATATGCCATTGGTAATAAGGTACAGATACACCATAAAAATGCCGATCATGCGGGTGGTATTTGGAGTGGACCAGCCCTTTAGCAGACAGCCCATGATAAATTCACCAAGCAGCCAGAACAGGATAGACGCAGAGTAATCCAGCCGCCGCTGCTTAACGGACTGCCAGGTCTCACTGACGGTTTTAGCCAGGCCAATGAACAGAAAAGGCAGTGAGAAATAATATACGGTTCCATACCGGGAGCATGTATTATAACTCAGGTTGTCATATAAGAGGGTATTGGTAAACATCTGCTTCAAATTGCGAAGGATATCCTGTACACCGAGTTCCCCGGAGCGATACTTATTCAGCCGGGTAAGCGTTAGGGGGCCCAGATGCATTTCCGGCAGGGAAAAAGCATTGATCAGCTGTACCATGACCAGGGGAGCTGCCAGCAAAGCCAGGGGCAGAACCAGCAGCGGCAGCCGGCGTATCCGGATTTTCCCCAGGTAGGTTCCATATACAAGCCATAGAAGCAGATACACCGGCAGTACAATATAGACCAGCGCGTATGTATAGAGAGTAAGTCCCATGGCAATGCCCGCAATGAGATAAAATTGCCACTTTTCCGTTTCCAGGGCCTTCATGCCGGTATACAGTACCACGATGGATGCCGACAGCAGAAGATGGCTTTCCAGGCCAAAGCGCTGTGTCATGGTAAAGACAGGCAGAATCGCATACAGGCACAGGAAAAGGAGGGGCGTTTTTTTATCCTCCCATTTCCGGGAGGCATACAGAAATCCAAACAGCGCCCCTGTCAGGGAAGAGAGTGCAATCCCCATCCGTACCGTCAGCTTGGAGATGCCAAACAGCCGGAAAAACAGGGCTGTCAAATAGGTATAGAGCGCATTCTGCCCATCCCCGTAATTCATAAAATAAACGGGATAGCTCTTGGCATAGCGGTCAACACCGTAAGTCACAATACTGTATGCGTCATATGCGGAGCCGACTTCATCAGCATTCAAGCCATAGGGAATTTCGGTCAGTTTATATAGATGAAGAAACAGAATCCCAAAAATGACGATCCACAGGGAGATCTGCCGGCATATTCTGTACTGGTTTTCTTTCTTGCTCATTGTTTATTCCCCATTTACCAAAATTCTATTATTGTGGTCACAAGTGCCGCACAGGCGTCTGTCCTGTTTCACAAAGTAGACATTCTGAAACGGTTCATTTCTGCTGTTTTACTCATAAAATCAATGCGGTTGTTTCCAATAAAAGTATTATACCCGTATCATTCCAGAATGTCTACCTTTTGTAACGTCTTTTATTTGCATTCTTCCGGCGGAAAAATAGACAAAAAAAGAAATAGCATCCTCACCCCACAGTGTGAGAGACGCTATTTCTTTATACATCCAAGTCCTCTTTTGTATGTAAAAACCGCATTTCCCGCGCATCCGCAACCCGCGGAACCATGTGCCTGCCTAATTCGCCCTATAAAAATACATTCACCCATACCGTGATCAGAAAATCATATATCCCATGAGCGATAACCAGTGACAGGGTAGTGCAGCTTTTCACCCTGCGTCTCATCAGACAGAACCCCAAGCCGATCAAGGTGGTCATGACCACCTGCACCGGAGACCCAAAGATATGAAACAGGCCAAAAGCCACTGAAGACGCCAGAATCGCCGCCAGGTGGGAGCCGCTGAAGGCATGGAGCTTCTGGTACAGGAACCCCCGGAATATAAATTCCTCTGTGAGAGCCACCGCCCCTACGCAATAGACAAGTTCATACAGGAACTGCCACCAAAAATAATAATGCTTGCCATTGTCGCTCCATTCCCCATGGCCTGTGACAAAAAGCGGCAGTGTAAGCACCAGGGACATAACTATGCCGATCCCTATGCCAATCAAAATCTGTGCCCCTATCCTCTCCCTGGAAAACAGATAATCGGACAAGGTGTCCCCGGCAAGGAGCATAATCAGCAAAGGTCCTGCAGCCATGCACAAATATAGAGTAATGCTGAGAGTCATCCGTGACAGCAGGGGCAGCTTCATCAACACAAAACGGTTAAAACAGACCACCCCCCACAGAGCAAGCATGCTCCACCCGATCCCTGTAATCATTTCCACGAGCAATTTTCTTTTTTTCATATAGGACTCCTTTCTTTGGTTGAAATCGCGCCTCTGGCCGAAAACACTATTCATACTTCCTGGCCGCCGCATACATGGGGCCAAACAGGGCGCAGAAAAACAACGGCATGCAGACAAACACAAAAGTACTTTCCACAAAAGCCGGTAACAGAAGACCAAAGAAATAATACAACACCGGCAGCGCCATGGCGCAGATCAGGATTCCCCTTATGGCCACGCGCTTGATGGGAAGCCAGTTCCGGTTGTTAAAATGGATTCCCGGCATGTTCATCCGGAAAAAACCGTCACTATATGCGTCTATCTTGTACTCGTCATAGT
>CAMWSA010000108.1 GCA_947176785.1 uncultured Lachnospiraceae bacterium | reverse complement strand
AGTCTTTGCAGCTGATAATATAACATGTGCCCTGCAGGAATTGGAAAGTCTTTGCGGTTGATAATATAACATGTACCCTGCAGGAATTGGAAAATCTTTGCGTCTGTTAGTATATCACGCGACACGCTGGAATTGGATAATAAATCGTTCATGGGTATACTCTTCTGCAGTCATTGTGCGGCAGAAGAAAAACGTATATACTGGAGTTATTGTAACGCACAACTCCCAAACCGTCAAGGCAGGGGAAGGCAGTCTGCTGGCAACGGTATGGCAGTGATGCGGGCGCAGGCGGTATATATTCACGAGCGCTGAGATTTTCCGATTTCAGCACGTCTTATGCTACATAATTACAGTAAACAACATATGTCGCTGACTATGGACAGCATGTGCCGTGCAGGAAGGGAGAGCTAACCGCACGTGAGTATCACACTCTCGGAAACTTTTTGCGAAAATGGGGATGTTTGATTCGTATGATCCGTAAAAAGTGGGGGAATCCATAAGGCTGGAATATTAGAAGCCCCATGAAATAGGGCTTAGTCATTCCGAAAGTATATGAGTATCAAAAGGAGGGCCTCCATGCTTTTTTGTGGTATGAACAAAACAACACTTCTGGATTATCCGGGCCATGTGGCAGCCACCCTGTTTACGGGAGGCTGTAATATGCGATGCCCCTTCTGTCACAACAGCGGCCTGGTGCTGGCACCATGGTCTCAGCCCGGGATTCCGGAGCAGGAGGTACTGGCCTTTTTGCAAAAGCGGCGAGGGGTTTTGGAGGGCGTCTGCATCACCGGCGGGGAACCCACGATCCAGCCCGAGTTGGAGGATTTCATCCGCCGGGTACGTGAACTGGGCTATCAGGTGAAGCTGGACACCAACGGCTATAGGCCACAGGTGCTGCGGCATCTGCTGGAGGAAGGACTGCTGGATTATGTGGCCATGGATATCAAGGCATCCAAAGAACATTATGGCAGGGCCTGTGGCCTGGCACATGTGGAGCTGTCCCTTATAGAGCAGAGTGTGGAATTGCTGAAGTCTTCCTCCGTTCCCTGTGAGTTCCGCACCACAGTGGTAAAGGGGATCCACACAGCGGAGGAATTTACGGGGATCGGCCAGTGGCTGCAGGGCTGCAAAGCCTATTATCTGCAAAATTACCGTGACAGTGAGCAGGTGGTGCGGCGGGAATTTGCCGGCTTCGAGAGGGAGCAGCTGGAAAAGCTGAGGGATTGCGTGGCGGAATATGTTCCCCGGGCGGCGCTCAGGGGCGTGGATTAATCCTGCGCCGGAGTAACCCATGGGGGAAAACAAGAATATTATGCTAGTGAGTCGTATGATTTTCGGGCGGTGATATTCTTGAGAACTTTTCAGATAATTCTGGAGGCCGTTGCAATTGCAGCCGCGCTTTCCATGGATGCCTTTGTGGCGGGCTTTGCCTATGGTGCCAGACAGATCCGGATGTCCCGGCGATCCATTCTTCTGATCAATCTGATCTGCAGCGCCATTGTGGGACTGTCACTGGGGTTGGGCAGCCTGGTAGCGGATTTTCTTCCGGAGGGCCTGCAGCGGGGGCTGTGCTTTGGGCTGCTGTTTGTGCTGGGCCTGGTCAAACTGTTGGACGGCATTGTCAGGGCGGCGATCCGCAGGTATGGCAGCCCTGACAGTGAACTGGGTTTCTCGCTGTTCAGCCTGCGTTTTGTATTACATGTATATGCGGACCCTGCGGCGGTAGACCTGGATCACTCCAAATCCATCTCTCCGGCGGAGGCGGCGTCGCTGGCGCTGGCGCTGTCCCTGGACGGGGCGGCGGCAGGCTTTGGCGCCGCATTGGGGCAGGCCAGTATACCGGCGGTGGTAACAGCTTCCCTGATTGCCAATCAGCTTACACTGCTGCTGGGTTCCTGGCTGGGGCAGAAGCTGTCTGAGCGCTTTAACATGTCCCTTGGCTGGCTGGGCGGTGTGATTTTATTGCTTTTGGCTTTCAGCAAGGTGTAAAATAAGCTGTTTTATACCTGAAGATGAGCTATAATTCTTAAGTGAAGTATTATATTCGAGATATAAAGAGCAGGATCATTGAAGAAGAGATGGGAGAGTATCCCTTTGTGGATTTCACTTCCGGGGTGATATAGACTGGCAGGGAACCGAAGATATATTTCGAATAATATCTGATTGGACAGCACGGCACACTTCCAAATACTGATTGGCGCAATATCAAAGGAGAATCTTGCGATATGCATAGTGTGGTTTCCGAACCGACTATCAGTTTATAACCAAAAGTCAAATGAAGACCATCCAGAAAAAAAGTAAGGGTAGGGAATAAATTACCATACTCTGTAACACAGACAAAAACTGCTGTACTGTCCATAAATACTGGGCTTACAGCAGTTTTGTTTCTTATAAACTGTCAAAGACAGGATTATACCTCAAACTATTTAAGCCGTAAAGATGAAAACAGCGAATTTTTTTGTAAACTTGTCGAAAGGGGTAGCTGGCGAAGCCAGCGCAGGGGGGAGCGAAGCGCCCCCTGGATGGGAATGGAGGCTGTGCCGGAATGAGCATCAAGCCATCCGCAGGAGCCTTCGGAGAACGCAACGCACCGATTTATCGGTGTATAGTTGCGCCCTCACCCGGAGGCGAGGGTTTCAGTAAGTCTCCCGTCCAGCCGTTTCTCTCCGGCGCTCTATCAGCATCCCCAGCTTTTTCTGCGCCGCCTCGCCGTGGAACAGGAAGGTCAGCAGTTCCATCACATCATTGTCGGTCAGCAGGGACGGTTCCTGGATGAAGGTCTCCAGCATACCGCCGCGGGTGCAGAGGCGGTGCGTCCGCTCTGCCCTTGTCAGTCTCGCCATCTCATGGGCAAGAACTTTCTCGTCATTGGCAGCTTTGCGAAGATGCCGCTCTGCCTTGTCACGCTCCTGCCGGAGTTTGTCCAGTTTGTCGCTCATGGGTCAGTCCTCCTCTCTGGTTTTGGGCAAAAAAAGCGCCCAACTTTTACGGTTGAGCGCATTGAGCCTGCCTGCTATCAATTTTCATCTCCATACGGAACGGCTTCTTCTGCGACCATTCCGAGCGGAGTATTGCCTATCAGGTCTTGATAGCTTACAACCTTATGTTCAGGAATAGGTTCAGTCGGGCCGACCAGCCCGAAATATTTTTCAAAAAACGCTTTTAGCTTATCAATCACAGTCAGCTTTTTCTTATCGCGGGAGCCACCACCGCCGAAACGGGAAACCGGCGGCAGCAGGCGGTCAACATCTGTACCGGTCGTTTTGAGTACGCCATCCCGGAAAGCGTGCTCAACAAACTTTCGGGTTTATTCCGGCTTCAATTTTTCCTCCTGAATCAAAGCCTGAATATCGGCCTCTCGCTGCTCTCGAACAAAGCGCTGCCAGTCTGCGTTGACATCGGTGCTTGTATTGATTGTTGCAATGAAGTTCTCAATCAATTCCTTTTTGGACCTGAGCTGCAAACTGGACTTGATCGCCTTATCAATCGCGACCAGGATTTCTTTATCCTTGCAATTCCCATCGTGGTACTTTGCGACCAGCATCAGGATATAGTCGATGTTGACTTCCACTTGTTTCACGAGTTCCATTTCAAACACAACATCGTCCATGATGCTGTCCTTGTCGCCCGGTTTCGGCTTGATTTCATTATACACATCATGGTATGTGCCTGTGTAATCCTGAAAATCAATCGGGGACAGGATTTCATTTCCGGCAAAACGGTCAAAGGCGGAGAGAATATTTCTCAGGTGGAGAATGTTGCCAAAGAGAACGATAAAATCCTTTTTGCTCTGCTCTCCGATGATAGGCTGCCCCAACGGGAATTGAGCGAGCAGTTGAGCAACCCGTTCCTGATAACCTTTCTGCTCACGGCCTTTATCATCCACACAGCCATAGTAATAATCCTCATAAGATTTCAGAAGAACAATGCCGACCGCTTCTTTATCTCCGAACAGGGCAATCGCGTCATTGGTCGCTTCTTCAAGGTCCCGGAAACAAACGATATTGCCAAAAGTCTTTACAGAGTTCAAAATACGGTTTGTTCTGGAAAATGCCTGTATCAGGCCATGCATTTTCAGGTTTTTATCGACCCAAAGCGTATTGAGCGTTGTTGCGTCAAAGCCCGTCAGGAACATATTGACCACAATCAACAGATCAACCTCGCGCTTTTTTAACTTGTCGGAAAGGTCTTTGTAGTAGTCCTGAAATCCCTTGCTGGATGTATCGAAGTTCGTTTTGAAAGTCCTGTTGTATTCATCAATCGCCATTTCCAGAAAATCACGGGAACTCTGGTCAAGGTTCTCAGTGTCAAAACTTTCATCATCCAGAATGCCATCTGCGGCATCCGGTTCGTTTGGTGCAAACGAGAAAATCGTGGCAATGGTCAGGTCACGATGCTGTTCCGCAATCTGTTTCTTTAACTCCAGATAATACTTTTTGCAGACTGGAATGGAACTGACTGCGAATATGGAGTTAAAGCCGTTCACACATTCCACCCCGTTCGGGCAAAGTTTCTGTATCAATTCTTCCAGCCTGCTCATTCTTCGTCACCGCCCTTTTCCTTCAACGCCGGATGCTGCATATAGAAAATTTCTTTCTGCCGTTCGATTTCCGCCCGAAGCTGCTCTTTGGTCGGAAGATAAGTCATATACTTGGACATAAACAGCCGTTCATTGTCATGCAGTACAGAGTATCTGGCAATATCCTCGTCTGTCTCAGCGCAAAGTAAAATCCCAATGGTAGGGTTGTCGCCCTCTTTGCACTTCAAGTCATCGTACATACGGACATACATATCGATTTGGCCTACATCCTGATGGGTGATCCTGCCCGTTTTCAAGTCGATCAGCACATAGCATTTCAATTCAATATTGTAAAAAACCAAGTCGATGTAATAGTCCTCGTTGTCTGTGATGATATGCTGCTGTCGGGCCACAAACGCAAAGCCCTTTCCCATCTCCATCAGAAAGTCCCGGATATGTGAGAGGATGGCAGATTCCAGGTCGCTTTCCAGATAAGAGTCTTCGGTCTTAAATCCCAGGAACTCTGCCATGACCGGGTTCTTAAACAGTTCAAAACGGTTCTTCTGATATTCCGCCGTTTTCTGCTTCATTTCCGCAATAACAGCATCTTTTTTCGGCGATTGCAGAAGTCGGTAATAATATTGCGTACCAATATTCCGATCCAGCGTCCGAACACCCCAATTTTCAGTAGCCGTTTCATTCATATACCACATTCTTGCGTCTTCGTCTGGCACACGCAAAAGGCTTCTGAAATGCGACCAACTGAGATTGCGAACACGCGTGTTCACAATATGCTCGTCTGGAAAGCACAAATAAAATTTCCTAAAATATTGCAGATTTCGTTCGGAATAGCTTTTTCCAAATTCTTTTTTCAGTTCTTCCGACAATACGGAAATCAACCGCTTCCCGTATTCCGCCCGCTCACTGCCTTCCTGTTCCTGCTCTACGATCCGTTTGCCGATGTGCCAGTAGGTCAGTACCATAGCGGTATTTGCGGCGCTGTATGCGCTTTGCTGGCCTGCCGAAATAATCTCTTTTATATCTGTGATAATCGGCTGATATAGCATTAAATCTTTTTCCATATCAGCCTACCTCGATTTCCGCAATGATCTTGTCAATCTCATCCCGCAAGACTTGCTCTCTCGCCACAATTTCCCGAATCTCCGCATTGAGTTTCACAATGTCGATGGCCTCTCTGGTGTCCTCGGCCTCTACATAGGTAGAAACAGACAGGTTATAATCGTTTCCGGCTATCTCGTCATAAGGAACACAGCGGGCAAAGTAATTCACATCTGCGCGGGAAACGAACTCCGCAACAATTTTCGCAATGTTCTCCTCTGTCAGCTTGTTATTATTCGTGACCTTTACGCATTCGCCGGATGCGTCAATGAACAGAGTGCGGTTATCGGATTTACTGCGCTTCAAAATCATGATGCAGGTTGCGATGGAAGTTCCAAAGAACAGGTTGCTGGGAAGCTGGATAATGCAGTCGATGAAGTTGTTGTCAATCAGGTATTGGCGGATTTTCTTCTCAGCCCCACCCCGGTACATAATACCAGGAAAACAGACGATTGCCGCAGACCCGCTGGTGGCAAGCCATGCCAAAGAGTGCATGATAAAAGCAAGGTCAGCTTTGGACTTCGGTGCAAGCACCCCGGCAGAAGAAAAGCGAGGATCGTTAATCAGAACCGGGTTATCATCGCCTTCCCACTTGATGGAATACGGAGGATTGCCCGGTAAGGATGAGGTGAAATAAGACTGGAGCAAATCTGTTTCTATCATACAGGTTTGCTCCAATTTTGTATAGGTACCCACTATCTACCGTTTACGTTTGCAGAGGTAAAGAGGGAGTATTACAGTCAGACGGGGCGCTGCTGCGTCAGAACCCAGACGGCCATGATCCTGACGCTGAAATATCATCTGTCAGACAATGTGGAACTGACGAAAAGGCAGCTGGAAAAGCTGTTTGAGGAGAGCGGGCACAAGCTAAAGACCGGCTTTGTGGGGACACCTCTGCTCTGCAATGTGCTCAGCGACAACGGATATGACGAACTGGCTTATGAGCTCCTGCTCAACCAGGAGTATCCCGGCTGGCTCAATGAGGTAAAGCTGGGAGCCACCACCGTGTGGGCAGAGCCCACAGAAAGTGATCGGAAGGACTTTTCCTCCATAGATACAGAAAAATTTACAGCCTCTCTGGCATAATATAAATCTTTTGATAAATACTGTCCAAATCTTGACTATTGTCTGTAATTTGAATATCCTGAACTATTACGCCATCTCTCAAAAAAATGCAGCGCGTACATATTTTTTCTAAAAAATCCAGAACATGACTGGTTACGATGACAGCGCTTCCTTGCTGAATACATCTAATCAAGTCGTTCTTAAATTGAAGGATTCCATAAGTATCAATGCCATTGGTCGGTTCATCCATAAGAATAAGTTTTGGAGTCCCCAAAAGTGCCATGATAATTGACAATTTCTTTTTCATGCCCATGGAAAGTACACTGACATAGGAATTTCGCTGTTCATACAATTCATATCTCTTTAAATAAGGCTCTATTTCTTTCCGGAACCTTCCCCCAAACTTAATTTGACAGATAAAATCCATAATTTCATAAACTGTCATTTTTCCATAAAAATTCAGATTCTCTTGCATATATCCAATTTGAGATTTACATATCCGGCTTGAGGTGCTAAGACCTGACAATAGAATCTCCCCATCTGATAGGGGCATTAATCCTGCTATTGCCTTAATCAATGTTGTTTTTCCGGCTCCATTAGGACCGATAATGGCAGTAATTTCTCCAAAATTTATTGTAGCTGTTATGGATTGAATGCCATGTTTTTTATCGTACAACATGGAGGCATTATTTAAGGTAAGATTATTCATAGTGCAGATTCTCCCAATTTCTTTTTCCTTTATCTATGTTTTTATATAGAAAATACAGATTAAGTACAGGCAGATGTAGTTGAATCAACGCCACGCAGACAGATAAGTAATACTGCTTTGTCGGATACTTTAAAAATAAATGACTGCTTATAAAGCTCGCAATGAACAGAAGGGTAAGCGCTAAAACGGGCAGGATTATGATATTTTGGGGATGGAAAATACAATCAATAAGCACAATCAGAAGTATATTATCCCCCAAAAGAAAAAATCCGCTCAATATCTGATCTCGTAAAAGAGATGTATAGGCATAATTTGACATATAGTATGGCAAAAGAAGAGTAGTCTCAAAATGATATATGTCCTTAAAATACAGAGAACTGATCAGGCATATTCCATAGGCCAGCAAGAACAGGATAATATAACTGGCTTCGGTATAGCAGAAGACAATAAAGATTATGGCAGAAAATATTTTCCAAAGAATAAAGTCTTTATTTCTGTACATCCAGATATAATTCTTTCCATATACTAAATGTCCATTAAGCCAGTGATTCAACTCACCCATTATGTGCATTCTGTTTGAGCGATTTTTGGCAATAATTTTATCCAAACAGATACTTTGATATCTGTGAGAGAAGTAAAGCAATAGACATATAGAGATAATAATTCTTATTGTAATAGAAATTATGCTTTTTGGAAACAAAAATCCTGTAATCGTTTCAGACATTACAATTGTATACACTATCTTGAATGATAATTTTTTTGTGCCAACTAATATACCTAACAGACCTATCATGGTAAAAGTGAAAGAGGTTAGCAGCTTCGAATGTGCGTGCAGACTTATCCATATTCCGAACAGTTCAATTAAAAGAGCATTAAAAACATTAGCAAAAACAGAATGAACTATACTTATACCCTGGGCCTGGGCAATCATGGTTCCAAAGTAAGCCTGTAGAAAAAATATTTCATAATGAGTAAGAGAAAATAAGATAAAACGCTGTGGAAAATCAAGGCCAAATAGAATCAGACTCTCCCAAGCTTCTCTGATAAATTTATGAAACACTAATCTGACATACACCAGCAAAATACAGATCAGGACAAAAAACAAAAGCCTGTTAATATAGAGCATATTGTTATAATTATACCGGCTATACAAAAAACGGTTTCCCGTTCTGTAAATTATAGGGTATAAGCTCAAAAGGATCAAAAAGAATACACATTTTGCCATTTGAGGTTTTCTTCTTTTTAAGATAAGAAAAATTGTTTTCATAGTGTGCTTTTCCTTAGCCTTACAGTGGTATTTAACATACTTTTAATAGTAAATATGGCTGCTGATATGGTCTGTTTCCAAGATATTTTATTTTTTTGTATAAATGTTTTAATCTGGTATCCGTCAGAACAATAATTGTCTGTATTTAAAGGTATAAATGCTGAAAGAGGAGCAATAATTAAGTATACAAGTATTTTAAGAACAAAAAGTAAATTTATGTTCGACAAGAAACTTATAAGGACGAAAAATATGATGAATATAAAAATATAAAATAGTGCTGGATAAACAGATGGTGCATTTATGTACAAAATATCTAGTTCACTCATATAAAATTCTCATTATATTTCCATTATGTTGGGCAAGCCCCGTGCATTTGGATTGTTGTCCACTAATGGCTTCATAAAGTATATCGTATAAGCTATTGAATTTCAATGCATAATTATTAAAGTATAAGTCAAATGGAGGATCTTAAATGAAACGCACATTACTTGAATAAAAAAGATTGAAATATTAAATAAGATAATATGATGAGCAAAATTATGTGTGTATAATATAGAATACAATGTTTAAATTAGATTTAATACGAAGCTATACATATCAAGAGGCAGAGAAGTTAAATGCCAAATAATTTGACAAATCTGGGCACAATTGTTTATAGTAAGTACTAATAGGACAGGCTATGGTTTTGGAGGAGCTGGCAATTGGGATAAACATCACCATATGCAGGGGGATTGAGATGCTTGGGTATACTGTAAAGTTACTTATGCCCTGGCGCTGTTGTGGAAGAGAAAACAGAAGATCCTTTCCGTGGCGCTGCACAGCCTGGCCCTGCCTGTTTTTATTGAGACATGCCAGCTCTTCATCGGGCAGTACCCTTTGAGGGTATGGTCAGAAAGACCGCGCAGGGAGAGCATCTCCCGGAAAGTGATCAGATAATTGCCCATAACGGGACCTCCTTTGTGATGAAATGTCAGAGTGGAAAAAACAGGACAGTGCCAAAGGAGGCGGACGGATAATAATTTTCAATATATAGTTGTTGGTTTTCAAAATCCGTGGTTAACTAATCATAGCAGTTTTTTTGTTTATGTGATTGTTTGGTTAGGGGTAACTCAACAATACACCATAAATACAAAAACTGCTACTTTTTGTAAGATATAGAAGAAAATTATTTTAGCACTTGCTGCCGCGTAAGCGGCTTGGTACAATAAAATTAATCTGTGCTGAAGCACACAGAATTAAGGAATCAAAAGCAAAACGCCACAGCGTTTAGTTCTATTGATTAAAGAGGTACTGAAGTACACAAAATTAAGGAAGCAAGAGCAAAATGCAACAGCGTTCAACTCTATTAAGTAAGAGTGAACCGGTGTACACAGAATTAAGGAATAGCGAGAGGGATACATTTCAGATAAAGCGGGGAGAGTCTGGGGAATATCATCATGTTGAGATTAAGACCTTATAAGCGCGGAGACGCGGAGAAGATTGTACAGTGGCTGGGGGAGGAGAGGGCATTTCACCTGTGGTGTGCCGACAGGTATGACCACTATCCCATCAGCCCGGCGGATATGGATGCGTGTTATCAGACGGAGGAAGAGATCTATCCCATGACGGCGGGGGACGAGGGGGATATTCTGGGGCACCTGACGCGTCGGTATGTTGACCGGGGGCAGCGGGAGG
>CAMWSA010000107.1 GCA_947176785.1 uncultured Lachnospiraceae bacterium | reverse complement strand
TTAGCCTCTTGGAGGAATAGCCGTTACGCTTGTTGGAAGTATCCATGTCCCCTTCTTGAACGAAAAAAGTAGGTAATTGCGAAACCTCCTTTTAAGTAACAGGGAGTGGGCAATATATACAAAATAAGGGCGACTTGCCACCGCATGAAGCTAATTTGTAAAACAAATTTGCTTCCAAGCCCGTTTTTGTATATATTGACTGTGTTAGGTCTTTTTCTAACACAAATTCCGTCACTTGCTTCAAAGAGTTTCGCAATTACCTAACGAAAAAAGGGCAGGAAATGATGGCGGTTTAAACTGCCGGATCATTCCTGCCTGCGTACAGATATGCTGTATGATAGCCTGTAAAATGGTGTTATACAGACATAAAAAAGCCAGAAGGCGTAAAGTGTCCTGCACTTTATACTTCTGACTCCGTACAAACTTAACCAGCGTGTGCTTCTCGTTCTGGAACTGCACAAAATTCAATAACAAATTTATGATAGCACAATATATAGGTCAAGTCAAAGAAGAAATACTATATATTGTGCTTTGCAGTATCCACCTGGATCAGGACTATATCAAAAACTATTTCCATGAAAAAAGGATACAAAAAATGCCCGGTTTCATCGGATTCGGGGCAAGGTACTCTGACGCAGTTCCTATCCAAACGACACCTGCATGGTGCCCAAAGAAAAACCATCTAAATGAATAAGGAATTTTATTAAGTAGCAACCGGGAGATACAGTAAATTCTGTATTTCCCTGTTTAGGTTCTGGTATTTCCCAAGGGGCAGAATCCACTGCAATAGTCACATTCTGAGCATTTTTCAAATTGTTTCTTGTTTTCCATTAAGCGGCCTCCTTTGTAGGTAGTTTTTTCAGGTTCTCAATATGGGTTTTAGCAAAAATGCTTAAACTCTCATCCAGATATGTATGCCCTTTTTCTTCCATCAGCAGCATGGCCTCTTTCGCAGACAGTCCGTATCATGGCATGGCTGCTGGCGCATAGAAGATAAGGGGACATATGCTTCAAAGGAGAATCCTGCCTCAGAGGAAGAGGTGAGGGATTTTAGATTTGATTGCAGCTAATGGCTGAACTATGATATAATGTGACCATATTCCCGGCAGGAAACGGCCGGATGGCCATCTATACCATGTACGAAGGCCTGGATATGCGGCATGGAGAGAGGGGAGGCAGAGCATGAGTTTTCTGAGTGTGTTTGGCTATAATATGATTTCAACCACTTTCAGCCTGATTACGGCTGTTGGTGTGGGGCTGTTTGTTTTAAAGATTCTTTCCTTGGACAGAGGAAAACGCCGGTGGGGCGGAATCGCTTTTACGGCTGTCTGGATTGTGACGGTAGCGGGGGTTGCATCACTTTTTTACAAGGCGGGCCTGATGCAAAATTTTTTAATGATCATGCTGCTGGAATATGTACAGTTCATTGGGAATGCCTTTTGCATCAGACTTCTTTTCCGGGAGAGGTTCCGACTGTGTTGGGGCATTGTGGTGTTTGAAGGAATTGTGGCGGAGTTTTCCGTGATGATGGTTTTTGTCCTGACGTCTGACAGGCCCTATGCACTCAGTATCCAGAAAGAACGCATGATGTATTTATTTACCAATTATATGCTGGGTCCGGCTGCCATCCTGGTGATTTTGTTCCTTCTGTATCAATTGAAGGTGGGAGATGTGTACCGCCAGTGGATAGAGCACAGGGACATCTGGAATTGGGGCATGCTCTGCATGAGCGCTTATCCGATGCTGGTGTATGGTATGATGGCTTTGTTTACCTATAAAGGAATGAGCCGCAACATCAGCCTGAATATTTCGATCCTGATATTGTTCATGACGCTGATTGTCTTCCACTATAAGGGGCGGGAGAAGTGGCAGCAGAAGGAAGTTGCTGCCCAGCTGCTGATTGTCCAGCAGCAGGAGGCCTATATCAGGACGCTGGAGGGGATGCAGGAGGAGATGAGGCGCTTCCGGCATGATTATAAAAATATGATATCGGGGATGTACCTGACGGCGAAGGAAGGGGAATTTACGGAGGTCATGGATTACATCCAGGAGATGACGGATGACTTTGACAGCCAGATCGGCGGGCAGATCAGGCAGATGTCCCAACTGAGCAATGTCTGCATGATGGAGATCAAAGGGCTTCTGCTGGCGAAAATCGCTCAGATGCAGAAGGAGGGTACGGCCTGTGAACTGGAGGTGATGCGGCCTTTCTGCGGGACGGGGTGCAGGACTACGGATCTGTGCCGGTGCCTGGGGATTCTGATCGACAATGCCATGGACGAAGTCAGGGGAAGGGAGGATGCCCGGGTGTATATCATGGTCAGCTGCCAGGAGGGGTATACCACTTTCCGGGTAAAGAACCGGTTGTACCACGATATTGACTTCCACAGGATCTGGCAGCAGGGCTATTCCACCAGAGGGGCAGACCGGGGGATCGGGCTGGCCAGCTATCGGAAGATTCTGGAGGGATACGAGAACGTGCTGCCGGCCACGGCGGTGCAGGACGGCTATTTTGTCCAGGAGTTCAAGGTGCAGGAGAGGAGCGCAGGGTAAGGAGAGAGGAAATGTTACCAGTATATATTTGCGAGGATGAGGAAAGTATCCGCGGGATGCAGCGGGAATGCCTGGAGAAGCAGATTATGATAGAGGGATATGACATGGAGATTGTCCTGTGCAGCGGCAGTCCCCTGGAGATTCTGGAGGCAGTGAGAGAGGCGCCGGGGCGGGGGATTTATTTCCTGGACGTGGAACTGAAAGGGGCGGCCATGGACGGGTTCGCCCTGGGGCGGGAGATCAGGAAGTTGGATCCCAGGGGGTTCCTGGTGTATGTGACGGCCTATGGGAACCTGGCGTTTGAGACGTTCCGCTATCATCTGGAGGTGTTGGATTATATCGTGAAGGAGAGCAGGGAGAAGATGGAGGAGGGGCTCAGGCAGAGCCTGTTTGTGATTACGCAAAGGATGCGGGCGGAGCAGGGGGAACACAGGGAGTATTTTTCCGTGAAGGTGATGGATGTGGTGAAGCATGTGCCGGTGGATGAGATTCTGTTTTTCGAGGCCACGCCGCGCACCCATCGGATCGCGCTGCACGGGATGAATGACTGGTTCGACTTCATCGGCAGTCTGCGGGAACTGGAGGGTCAGCTGGGGAGTCGGTTCCTTCGGACACATCGGGCTTACCTGGTGAACGTGGAGCAGATTGCGGAGTTGGATCTGAAAGGGCGGGAGATACGGATGAAGAACGGGGAGAGGTGTCTGTTTTCCAGGAATGCGAAGGGGGCGTTGTTGGAGAGGATGTGATTTTGCCCGTGATATATATTCGTTTTGCGAATTTCACAAGCAGACCGCAGTTCGTTATTTATCCCACAGATACGACTCGGCTCCCGCCTCCATGATCTGCCGCACTACCTCGCTGAAATACCTTGGAGAAATATCCTGCAGGGCGATGGCTTTCTCCTCGTCTTTCTCGTCGTATTCATGGGTCTCCCAGTCGAAAGTGCCCGACTCAAAAAAACGTGTTCCGTAAAGTTCGATTTCCATATTGTCAAAGGGCGTATTTCCAGAGGTATGCAGTTCCACGGAAAGCCCCGCATCTTTGTCCTCGCGGTAATAGATATCATAAAAGTCATGCTCGTCATCCATCCGTCCGCGGTGCCAGCCGAATTTCTCCAGCCGGTCGCCGAAAATCTCGTCGAGGAACAATTTCCCCATGCAGCGCACCAGCTTCTTCTTTTTTGCCTCCTGCTTATGTACCATATAGGTTTTTAGGCCAAGCTGCTCGATGGGCTGTTCCATGTCATCCTCCCAGATTTGATCCTGCCACGCCTTCTTTTCCTCCTTTGTCAACTCCAACGGGAAGACGAGCCTGATCCTCGCGTCTTCCGGCAGCTCGAGTTCTTCACCCTCCGCGTCATAAAACAGACCGTTCTCCCGGCAGCGGAAGCTTTTTGCAAGCGTACTCCCGTTGTAGATGCCCCAGACCAGGGCGGGGGAAAACCGCCGCATAAGAGGATGTTCCGCAAAAAGTTCCGTCCACGCTTCTGTGCTCCAGCATCTTCCCGTCATCAGCGCCAGCTCCAGCCGTTTTTTCTCAGCCTTCACTACTGCCTTCAGTTCCTTTTTCATCTGCTTGAATTCTTCCTGCGCCGCTTCCGCGCGGCTCAAGTCGTCCTGGGTCCCCGGCTTTGGGAGATTTTTGGTTTTCTTCCCAGCTTTTGTCTCTTGCGTGGTCAGTTGAAATACCTCAAATCCCACATCGGGAGCAATCGCACAGAGCGTCACGGCAAAGCGGCGCGTTCCATAGTCAAAATGTCTCTCCCCATTTTCATCAAATCCGACGGTCGGCACGTTCCTGTCCGCCAATTCCTCCACTGTGATACCAAGACCTGCCGCCAGCTTTTCATTCTCTGCGGCTCTTGCCTTCTTTTCTTTGAGATTTGCCATCATTTTCGCCTCCTGATCTCATTCTGTTGCTTCTTCCGAAGCCCATTTGCAGCAAACAGCCACTCTTTTTCTCCAAAAGGCTCTGTATATGTTCCGCGGTGTTCCCAATGAACCGCAATCCCTGACTGTTCATAGGCGGCATTGATTATGCCGGCTAAATCCTTTCACCAGAGAGCGTTTTTCTGACTGTTCCAGTCTGTGTTGTGTTATCTTCAGGCATCAGACGGATCAGGGCTGTGATGGGGAGCATTGCGGTAAGGGGAATAGACTAGGAGAAAAGAATGCTTTCTGACACGCTCTATTATACTACAAAAACGACCCAAATTCAAGACAGCCATTTCGGTTCATTGTCTGCTAAAATCATCTTCCACAGCAGTTCAGCCATCCGCGGAGACGAAGGTGTTTGCCGACATTCTGGAAAAGGCTATGGGGGAAGACGAATCCTGTTCAGGCAACGCCCTGTTCCGTTCAGGCATATTTTCACATTAGAGTGGATTGGGGTGGTAAGATGCCGGTAGTTTCGATGCAATATGTCTGACCAATTGCATCGAAACGAAAAAACGAAGAAAGAAGGGCATTTTATGGAACAGAACGTATTGCTTTCCCTGTCCCACATTTCCAAGCGGTTCAAGACGGAACAGGCGCTGAAGGACATCAACATGACCCTGCACCAGGGCGAGATTCTGGGATTCCTGGGGCCGTCAGGGGCGGGAAAGACCACCACAATCAAAATCATCACCGGACAGCTGCGGCAGACCTCCGGGGAGGCCAGGCTCCTGGGCACGGACTCCTCCAACATCGACGCGTCCATTTACGAAAAAATCGGTGTGGTATCGGACAACAGCGGCATCTACAAGAAGATGACCGTTTGGCAGAACCTCTATGTGTTCGCCGGGATATGGCAGGTGTCCCGGGAGAGGGTGGAGCAGGTGTTGGCCCAGGTAGGGCTTGCGGAGCACAGGAAAAAACCTGCCGGGAAACTTTCCAAAGGCCAGACCCAACGGCTGGTTCTGGCCCGGGCGGTGCTGCACAAGCCCAGGGTCTTATTCCTGGATGAGCCTACCAGCGGCCTGGATCCCTCCACCGCCGTGGCCATCCACCGGATGCTGTTGGAGCTGAAGGAGGAGGGGATGGCGATTTTCCTCACCACCCACAACATGGAGGAGGCCGCAAAACTCTGCGACAATGTGGCGCTCCTGCACGACGGCGAGATCGTGGAATTCGGCTCCCCTCAGGAAATCTGCCTGAAGCACAACCGCAACAAGAAATACAGCGTGCTGTTGGAGGGCCACAGGGAGTTGGAACTGAACCAGAATCCGGAGAACGTCCGGAAAATCGCCGGGTGGATGGAGCGGGACGAAATCATGCGGATTCATTCCTGCGAGCCCACCTTGGAGACAGTGTTCCTGGAGGTTACAGGGAAGGAACTGAACGTATGAAAAAGCATAGGGAAAGGAATTTATGATTATGAATAGCTTGAATGGAAATATGCAATCGATGGAAATGAGCGCGTACCACAGCGCGCAGAGTGCAGGAAGCCTGCATAAATTAGCCGCGGTAGCCCGCATCAAATGGCTGTGTATCAGCCAGAACGCCATGATCATGATAGGGCCGGTGCTGGTCATTGGGATGGTGTATGTCTGCAAGATTCTCTATGGAATCAATTCGGGGGGCACCCTGGTACCGTTTATGAGAGGGGTTCTGCTGAATATAGGAATCACCATGAATATCTGCGCGGAGGGCTTCATCATGGTGGGGACGTCCATTGCGGAGGAGAAGGAGAGCCATACGCTGCGGGTGCTGATGACATCCTCAATCACCGGGATACAGTATTTTATCGGCAGTATCCTGTTTCCCTTCATGATACTGATGGCGGTGAATTACTTTGTGCTCTTCATCAGCGGGATTCCCATGGACATCGTCCCCTGGGGTTCCTTCTTCTTTGTGAGCATGGTGGTTTCCCTCACCAGCTGTGTGTTGGGGATGAGTGTGGGAATCTGCGCGAAGAACCAGATGAACGCCAATCTGATCTCCTATCCCTTTCTGATGGTGTTCATGATGGTGCCTGTGTTCGGGAACATGTCGGAGGGGCTCCGCAGGATTTCGGGATTTCTGTTCACCGGGGTCATGACGGGGATGACGGAATGCCTTGCGGAAGGGGAAAAATATGTGATGTCGTCCCTGGATATCGCGGTGCTGTTCGGGGAACTGCTGATCAGCATTCTGGTATTCCTGGTGCTTTATAAGCGGAACGGGTATGAGAAGGATTAATTGCTCTTGTCAGGATTGGGCTGTTTTAGCTGAATGGTTCCGCCCTGCAGTTCTGCAATACGCTTTGCAATGGAGCCAGTCTCCCCTCACCGACATAGATTCAGTGGTATCTCTTTTTCCTCAGGGCTTCGAACTGCTGCTGTATGCCGGTTCTTTTATGCAAAAGTTTAAAAAGGCGAAGCACACATTACGGGCGGCACTGGCGGAAACAGACAAACAAAAGCAAAAAAATTATAGCAGAATTTGATGTCCTTTGGTAGCTTAATTGTTGCGTTGCTTGCCTTTCTCGATAAGAGAAGCAACAAGCGAAAATAAAAATGCCTATCCTGTCTGATCCACAGGATAGGCGGTGTCCGTAAGGACATTCTTTAGCCTTAACTCGGAGCAACCACTTTGGAGTGGGTGCCTTCCCTTTATATTGTTATAATACCATTGAATGTGAAATGTTTCAAGATATTTCCGCTAAAATCTGTAGATAATTGTTTAGTAAATTTTGATTTCTCCCTTATAGTTATCGGCTCTTTCCAACAGAGGACCGGTTGCACCCATAGTAAAAGCGATATCGCTGCTTCGGATAGACAATAGTTCCATTCCAATCTTCAGATTAAGAAAATCTAATATCTGCTGATTAAGCTGAATTACACCATTCTCTGAAATATTTACCCAACAGTATGATCGCCCTTTATATTTGACAAATTCGCCCTCTGCGGTCTGATAATTCTGTAAAGCCGGATTATCAGTAAGAATGTGTCCTAATTTTGACGGTTCTAACAATCCTTTTCTTGTCACACAAAAGCCGCCAGTGACCTTGCTTCCGGTAAAAAGATAGACTTTTCCCTCTGCTGTGGCGTTGTACTCTGTAAGAGCCTGTGTTGGGAGATGGATTGTCAAATCATCTCGTATCAGTGATTTTCCGAAAATAAATTTACCGCCTTTGTTCATCTGTGGCATATATCATCAACTCCTTTTCTTAAAAGTGGAAGTCCACTATACCATAAGAAAATTCAAATGTCACTAAGGCTCTCTAAAGTGTAGCAGATTATTTTTTCTTGCGTAGTTTTAAAGTAATACTTTTGGCTGCGGCAGTTTCTTGGAATAAATTGGCGGCATAATTTTGCATGCTGTACCAGTTCTTTGATAGAAATCTGTTCATAGTCCATTTCACAGATCATTTCTTCAAAGGTTTTACGGATAAATTCCTTCGTCCGCTGAACCCGCAGGTCTTCTTTTTTATTTTCTGGCATAATCATATCTCCTAAAAAGCTATACCGCAAAGAGAGGAGCTACAGTATAAGTTTGGATGTTGCACATCCATTACTGATTGGTGCAATATCGCAGGCGAGGCCCGCGATATGCGGGCAGAGGAAAGTTTTGTTAATTTGTTACAGGGATTGTACCCACTTGTATCATAATACAGACAGGTCAAAAGATCAACATGGGAATATTATCAGAATAAAATTAAGGACACAAGTTATGCCACATTTTTGCTACTTGTGAGGTATATACCACAGAAACTTTTAAGTTGGTGTGGAGTCAGGATTCATTTTCGGATTATAATATATACGAAATCCGTTGCAGCCTTTTGCTTTTGCATTTTTGGAAAGTCAAAAGATTTCTTAGTTGTTTATGGATATAGGTAAATATTGAAACATGGATAAGGGGCTAAAATTTTAGGAGGATATGATACATATGGAAAAAATCTCAGACAATTTTGCACTTTATAATGGGGTAAAAATTCCCAGACTGGGTTTTGGCGTATGGCAGATTTCACCCTTACACACAACAGAATGTGTGAAAACAGCAATCAAAGCGGGATACCGCAACATTGATACGGCAGAAGGCTATATGAATGAAAAAGGTGTGGGTGAAGGTATCCGTCAGGCGATGGATGAATATGGATTAAAACGGGAGGACATCTTTGTCAGCACGAAACTCTGGAATGATAACCGGGGCTATGACAAAGCAATGAAAGCATTTGAGGTTTCTCTGAAAAAACTGGGGCTGGAGTATCTGGAGCTGTAGCTGATCCACTGGCCGGCTGTGGCCAGATGGCATGATGACCGGCGCAAGATCAACAGCGCCAGGTCATAAATGGGGGTAACGGAAAATGAGGAGAACAGTGCTTGCTGTTGCTTTAGGGATGGGCCTGATGTCCGTCTTTTGTGCCTGCGGGAATGGGGAAAGTGAAGGAAATGCCATGGAGACGATTGGGTCCGAGTCCGCTGAAGCGAACATAGGATATCAAAGCGATTATGATGATGTCCATGAAATGTTTGATTCACAGGAGGAGATTCCTGAAACCCACAGTCTGCTGGGACTCAGGCTTGGAAACCGGTATTTTGTGGATATCTGGGATCAGGAACCCTATGAACGGATCAAAGAATATGGAAAAAATATTCTTCTGATACATGGTGACAGGGATTCTATTGTGCCGATCTCTTATTCTGATAAACTGGCGGAAACCATAGACTACGTAGAATACCATGTGATCCGGGGAGCAGACCACGGCTATCTGGGAGAAGATTTTGACTTGGCGGTTTCTTATATCAGGGATTTTTGAAAGCAGAGCAGGCTGCAAAGTGAGGATGATAAGATTCCGGTGGTCTAAAAGCCTGGCAGGGCAATATCAGAAGAAAATATAAAACAATTCCGGAACTCTGAGCAAACGAGGAGGTAAGAAATGAAAACAAGACAGTTAGGAGATTTAACAGTATCGGAAGTGGGCATGGGCTGTATGGCGTTTTCACACGGTTATGGCAAAATCCCGCCGGAACAATACAGCATAGAAGCGATTCAAAACGCATACAGGCATGGATGTACACTGTTTGATACCGCAGAGATTTACAGCCCGAATCTTGCATGGATCGGGCATAATGAACGTATCGTGGGAAAAGCGCTGAAAGATGTGCGGAAAGATGTGGTGCTGGCAACCAAGCTGTTTCTGGACAGACCGGAGGTTCGGACGGAGGCTTCCGTATACAGGGCAGTCCGCAGGCATTTGGAGGATTCCATGGATCGGCTTCAAACGGATATGGTTGACCTTTATTATCTTCACAGGATAAGCGGCGGCGTAAGGATAGAGGATGTTGCTGAAGCAATGGGGCTTCTGATCGAGGATGGTCTGATCCGGGGATGGGGACTATCGCAGGTAGATGTGGACATCATTGAAAGGGCTCAGAATGTCACTCCGTTAAGTGCGATTCAGAATATCTATTCCATGGTGGAGCGGGATATGGAGAAAGCAGTGATTCCCTACTGTATGGAGCATGGCATTGGAGTGGTTCCCTTTTCTCCCATAGCCAGCGGGCTTTTATCCGGCAAGATTACTGCAGAAACAAAATTCGAGTCAAATGATGACGTCAGAAACTGGGTGCCGCAGCTTTCCAAGGCCAATATTGCCGGAAACCAGCCCATCATTGACCTTTTGAAAGAATACGCAGATATGAAAAATGCCACAAGCGCCCAGATTTCACTGGCATGGATGCTGCATAAATATCCAAATGTGGTTCCCATTCCAGGCTCCAAGAATAAGGAGCGTATTATTGAAAATCTGGATGCTTCCAAATTGGAACTGACAGAAGAGGAGTTCCGCTCGCTGGAGGAAGCGTTGAACAAATGCAGGGTATATGGACACAGAGGATTTAACAGATAATAGA
>CAMWSA010000106.1 GCA_947176785.1 uncultured Lachnospiraceae bacterium | reverse complement strand
TTCATGGGCAGCGTCAACTCCCTTGCGCCATAGCGGTGTACCAGTGTAAAGCAGGCGTTGATACTGCTGCCCCGCCAGCCATAGATGATCTGGTTGGGATCCCCCACGGCAAACAGCCTGGTATCCGGCCCGCGCAGGGCGTCCAGAAAAGCCAGCTGCTGCCCGTCACTGTCCTGCACCTCGTCGATGACAATCCAGGCCGGCGCAATGGGATACTTTCGAAGAAGGGTCTCCCCATGTACCAGCAATTCCCGGAAAGTCATGGTGTTGCGCTGTTTCTTCTCCTGCTCCAGGGCCTCCGCCAACAGCCAGATATCATCCCTGGGCTTGTCAAGGCGTTTCCCCTCAACGCTGTCTCTGCCCTTATGTCCCAGCCGTGTGGCAGCTTCCAGACGCCCGGGCAGCCTAGCGGGATATTTGATCTTATACCCTTCCCGCCGAATAAGTTCCCGGGCAAGTTCCAGCTCCTGCTCCGGCAGAAGCACCGTGAATTCCCGGGTGTAACCCAGTTCCTCCACCGGCAATGTCTGCTTTAGCAGCCGGTATGCCACACTGTGAAAGGTGCCAAAACCCGTCAGCTGCTCCGAAGGCAGACTGCCTTCCCGACCCTCCAGACGCCTGCGAATCTCTTCCGCCGCCTTATGGGTGAAGGTCAGCACAATCATCCGGCTGTAACTCACATTTTTCACATAATATAGATACAACAGCTTGGCGATAAGCACCGTGGTCTTGCCGCTTCCCACATTGGCATTGACCACACAGGTATCGCTGTAATCCAGCACCGCTTCCCTCTGCTTCTGGTTCAGTTGTCCCAATATCTCTGCTTCCACCTGCTCAAATCTCCTCTGTTTGGACTTCCTGCTTATTCACTCAGTCAGGAAATGTCTTCGCCCTTCTATGTCTGGCCGTCTTCGGAAATGCGTCTTACGCTGTCCAGTCGCTTTCGCAGTTTATCACGAATCGTATCATCCTCTCCCGATTCACCCTGCACAAGGCCGGAAAACTGTAATTTTTCCAGGCCCCAGAGAATTTTTGACTTGTCCAGTCGATAATCTCCTATACAGGCGATACAGCCGTTCTCACAACCACACCCGGACACCATCTCCCCGGCACGGCTGACAATCTCCGGCATCCGCTCAAACGCCTTCTCCGCATAGCCCAGGCCGCCTGTAAACTTGTCGTAGATATAGACCAGCACCTGCTCCTCCCCGTCCGTCTGCTCCCCGGTGGCATTGCCTGAGGTAATCACGCCTATATCCTCCTTCTCCGTCATGGTCAACATTCTGGCGGCAATCTCCAGCGCATAACAGAGTCCCTCAAAGTGATTGTTCAGCACCTGTTTCCCCCCGGCACTCTCCTGCAGCATACTGCGGTACTCCCGGACCACCTCTTCCGGAAGTCCTATCCAGGCCCCCTCTGTGTCATATTGCTTCGCCAGGGGCTGGGGAAGCTGCTCATAGCCCAGATTTTGATGGTTATGGAACTCCAGCTTCTTATACATATTCACCAGGTCTTCCACATGGATTTCCCCCAAGCTGACCTGGATTCCCTCTGTCCGGCCCTGCCGCTCAGTCTCATGAATCTGCCACATATCTGGCTGCCCTGCATCCCACTGCCCGGCCTTCTGCCACATGCCCGGCGGCTCCGCACCCCTCTGCCCGGCCTCCTGCCATATACCCGGCGGCTCCGCACCTCCCCGTCCGTCCTTCTGCCACATGCCCGGCGGCTCCGCACCTCCCCGTCCGTCCTTCTGCCACATGCCCGGCGGCTCCGCACCTCTCTGCCCGGCCTCCTGCCATATACCCGGCGGCTCCGCACCTCTCTGCCCGGCCTCCTGCCATATACCCGGCAGCTCCGCACCTCTCTGCCTCGTCTCCTGCCTATAGCTACAGGTCCGCCTGGTCAACAGCTGCCGGATCTCTGTGCTGCCTCCCGGCACCGTGTAATAATTCCCCTCAAAAGGCAGGGCATAACTGGTCCGGCTCTCCAGATCCATACGCGTCACCTGGTACTGCACTCCTCCATGCATATACACCGCTCCCATATGAATCTCCCGAAAAGCCTGCAGTTCATCCATCTCCGTGATATGTTTCCCAGTCTCCTGATTGATCAGCTTGTAACGCCCATTGTCAATATTGCGCAGGCTGTAATCCCCCTCCGGAAAGCTTTGCCCGCACCAGACATAGCGCCCTCCCTGGCGGGTCACTTCCCCCGCCTCCAGCAATACGGGGATGGCCTCTCCCAGATCCGGGAACAACTCCACGTCCTGCTGTCCCAGAGGGATCTCCGCCGCTGCCGCCCGGATATGGGCCAGCTGGATCAGCAGATTGTCCGGGTCAATAACGGCGCTCTCGCTGCTGCCGTCAAAAAGCCAGCCCGGGTTCACAGCGATATACTGGTCAAAGGGCATCTCACGCAGAATCATATAATTGGTACAGCTGCGGCCGCTTCTGCCCGCCCTGCCGGTCTGCTGCCAAAAGGAAGCTTTGGTGTCGGGATATCCCACCAACACGGTGGCATCCAACTGCCCGATATCAATTCCCAACTCCAGGGCATTGGTAGCCACCAGTCCCAGCAGCTCCCCCCGGTTCATCCTGGCCTCGATCTCCTTGCGTTCCCTGGGGGTATACCCGCCCCGGTATCCGGCAATGCGGTTGACCATCAACTCCTCCGGGCGCAGCGCCCGCACCCTGCGCCCGGATTCCTCTGTCTGTACACCCGTCACATCCATTCCGTCCAAAAAATCCCTGGTTTCCTTCAGCACCACCTCCACATTCCTTCTGGAACTGGCAAAGGCGATGAAACTGGTTCCCTGCTCCATCAGTTCCGGCAGCAGATTGGCCGCCACTGCGGCGGCGGAAACCTGACCTGTCTCCTGGCCGTATTTATCCGTGAGTCTGGGAGGCCGGAGGAATACATAGCGCCTCTCCGCCCTGGGTGCCCCGTCTCTCTTCACCTGTACAAACTGCCTGCCACAAATGCCCTGGGCCAGTTCCAGCGGATTGGCAATGGTGGCGGAGCTGCACAGAAAGCAGGGCTGGCTGTGGTAATACCGGCACACCCGATCCAAGCGCCGCATTACATTGGCCAGATGGGAACCGAAAGCCCCTCTGTAGATGTGCAGTTCGTCTAAAACCACATATTGCAGGTTGGCAAATAGCAGATCAAATCCGTATTTGCTGTGATTGGGCAGAAAGGAACTATTGATCATCTCCGGGTTGGTTAGAATGATATTGGCGCTGCGGCGTATCCTGCTGCGCCCGGCAGGGGTGGTATCCCCGTCATAGACCCCCGCCGATATTCTGTCCTCCCCAAAATATTCCAGCACAGGCTGCAGCGCCTTGTATTGGTCGCTGGCCAGAGCCTTGGTGGGATAGATGAACAGTGCCCTGGCCCGGGGACTGCGCAGAATCTCCTGCAACACGGGCAGCAGAAAACCCAGGGTCTTGCCGCTGGCCGTGGATGTAGTAATCACCACATTTTGCCCCTGCTGTGCCAATTCGAACATCTCCGCCTGATGGCTGTACAGCTTTTCTATTCCTCTCTGCCGCAGATATCCGGCAAGCTCCGGCGACAGTCCCGCCGGATAATCCGCATATTCGGCTCCTTTAGCCGGAACCGTGCGGCTGTATACAATCATCCTGTCTATATCCATAAACTACCTTTCGTGTTTGACACCAGACTCGCTTTCAAATCCTTTCGGTATCCAATATCCCCTGATTCCGACGCTCCCCCATGCTTCCAGTACTCATGGTGCCCTGCTTCCATAGTTCCTGCTCAATTTAACACTTTCCGAAGGTGCCGACCCAAAACAGAGATGAGGCGACTATATAGGACATTATTGCCCCGTGTTATCATGAAAACAGACCAGATCATTCATGCAGAGTGCCAACGCACAATATTGAGGACAAATACAGCCAGACCTGTCAGATCTGACTGTACCTATCATAGCATATTACGGAATACTTTGCAACAGATTTTAGAACATTTGTTCTATCTTGGGCCCTGGCACTTCTCCAGCGCCTGGGCAATATCGGCAATCAGGTCTTCCTTGTCTTCCAGGCCACAACTCATGCGAACCAGCTCCGCAGGCACACCGGCCTCCCGTAACTGTTCGTCCGTCATCTGACGGTGGGTGCTGGATGCCGGGTTCAGACAACAGGTCCGGGCATCCGCCACATGGGTCTCTATTGCCGCCATCTTCAAATTCTTCATGAAAGTACCGGCCGCCTCCCTGCCTCCCTTTAAGCCAAAGGATACCACGCCGCAGCTGCCCTTTGGCAGATACTTCTGCGCCAGTTCATGGTATTTGTCCCCGGGCAGACCGCAGTAATTCACATAGGCCACCTTGGGATGAGATGCCAGAAACTCCGCCACAGCCTGGCCGTTCTCGCAGTGACGCTGCATCCTCACATGAAGGCTCTCCAGCCCAAGATTCAGGATAAACGCATGCTGGGGGCTCTGAACGGAACCCAGATCCCGCATCAGTTGGGCCGTACATTTGGTGATAAAAGCACCTTCCTGCCCGAACTTCTCCGCATAGATGATACCATGGTAACTCTCATCGGGAGTACATAACCCCGGATACTTGTCCGCATGGGCCATCCAGTCAAACCTGCCGCTGTCCACAATACAGCCCCCCACCGCCGCACCGTGCCCGTCCATGTATTTGGTGGTGGAGTGAGTGACGATATCCGCCCCCCATTCAAAGGGGCGGCAGTTGACGGGAGTGGCAAAGGTATTGTCAATAATCAGAGGCACTCCATGCCTATGGGCGCATCTGGCAAACTTCTCTATATCCAGCACCGTCAGGGCGGGGTTGGCAATGGTCTCGCCGAACATGGCCCTGGTGTTGGGCTGAAAAGCGGCGTTCAATTCCTCCTCGGAGGCATCCGGGTCCACAAAAGTAGTTTCTATTCCCATCCGCTTCATAGTGACGGAAATCAGATTAAAAGAGCCGCCGTAGATACTGCTGGAGGCCACAATGTGATCCCCCGCGCCGCAGATATTGAACAGGGCATAGAAAGTGGCCGCCTGACCGCTGCTGGTCAGCATGGCCGCCGTACCGCCCTCCATCTGACAGATTTTTGCCGCCACATAGTCGTTGGTTGGGTTCTGGAGCCGGGTGTAGAAATAGCCGCTGGCCTCCAGGTCAAAAAGCCTGCCCATATCCTCGCTGGTATCATATTTAAAGGTAGTACTCTGTACGATGGGAATCTGACGGGGCTCCCCGTTGCCCGGCGTGTACCCCCCCTGCACGCAGATGCTGTTCATGTTCATAGGTTTATCCTCCTTGTATGCCGTGAAATCCATACTCACCAACGGTTAGGTTTTCCTTTCTGTGCGCCACATGTTGTTTGAATATGCCGCATGCGGAAAATCTTAGCGTCTGGTAGTATATTATTTTGTGCGCCTCCGCACACACTCTTTTCAAAAGAGTTATGCTCATTTTAGCACAGTTCCCCGGAAAAAACCATTATTACTTGTAAAAACAGGTTAAAACGCCCCCATCACCCCTCTGTTTTGACACCTATGTCCTGTCCGAAAATACCTTTTTCGGGTGAGTGGATGAATGCCGACTACTACGGAAGCCTCTGCCAATTCCTGATATCTTGACAAAACTAATCAGATTTGTTAAAATATAAATCGAAGTAAATAAAAGGAGGTGCTTTATCTTGCCCAAAATAAAAATTGATAAAGAATCGGTTATCAAAGAAGCCGCATATATGGCAAATACGATAGGCATAGAAAACTTATCCTTAAAAACGCTTGCATCGCAATTAGGTGTTAAGTCACCATCGCTTTATAACCATATTGATGGGCTTGACGACCTAAAACAGCAGATTATGCTTTATGGTTGGAAAGAATTAGAGAACAAAATTATTCAAGCCGTAATAGGATTTTCTGGATATGATGCGATTAGAGCTATGTGCTACGCTTTCCATGAATATGCAATAGAGAATCAAGGAGTTTTTAGCACAATGCTTTGGTACAATCAATTTAAAAATGATCAGATGAGCGAAGTGACTTCAAAAATGTTTACAATTTTTTTCAAAATAACTAAGTCACTAAATATTTCACAAGATAATTGTATTCATTTAGTCAGAATGTTTAGGAGCTTTTTAGAGGGCTTTGCATTACTTGAAAATCATAACGCCTTTGGTAATACACAGTTGATAAAAGATAGCTTTGAATTATCAATAGATATATTAATAGAGGGAGCAAAAAAATTAGAGGGAAAATGACAGCGCATGGTATATCAGAAAAAATTAGGGGAAACGGTTTTAAGAATCGAAAAATCAGACTAATCATTTGTGTAATACTGTCACTAATTTGTGTTATTGCTATATGGTATAAGCCTGTTTTGGCAAATGAAAAAAGTAGCAATTATAGCGATATTGACAGCCGGTTAAAAAAAGAAATAAAAGAATTGCATATTCCCGGAATGGCGATAGCCATTGTAGACTCTAAAGAGGTTCTGTTTTCTGAAGCTTATGGAAATTGCGATAATTTAGATACGCCTTTTATTATAGGTTCCTTGAGCAAGTCATTTACAGCATTAGCTGTTATGCAGCTTGTGGAAGAAGAAAAAGTCGATTTAGACACGACAATATCTGATTATATTGATACCTCTGCTTATTTTATAAATACGTCCGACGGAGATAGAATTACTGTAAGACAGCTTTTGAATCAGACAAGCGGTTTAGGTACATATCAGCGTTTTGGTAATGCAAAAATAACAGAAAGTTATGGATTACATCAATATGCAAATATCAATTATGGATTGTTAGGAGAAATTATAGAAACAGTCAGCGGAATTAGCTATTCAGAGTATATGAATAAAAACATTTTTTCTCCTCTGAGTATGAGCCATACGGCAGCAACACTTATACAAAGCAAAGAAAACGGATTGATAACAGGGTATCGAAATTATTTTGGACTTCCGATTGCGGGAGAGCCGGACTATCCCGATCAATATTCATGGTCTACCGTTCCAGCGGGTTATTTAAGTTCCAGTGTATCAGATATGGCAAAATATCTGCAAATGTATCTAAATGGCGGAATGGGAATCGTCAATCAAAACAGTTTAAATGCTATGCTGTATGACAATGTATATGTAGATGGTGAAAGCCCCTATTATTACGGAATGGGGTGGACTTTAACGGAGGAATATACAGAGTCTGTATTGGGGCATTCGGGACTGGTTGAGAATTATATGTCAAATATGTTTCTATTGCCGGAAAGCGGATTAGGAATCATTTTCCTCATCAATATGAACGATTATCTTGTCACAAATCAACTGGCAGATGTTATAAGCAAAAATGTGATATTTGCTCTTTTGGGCAGAGAACAATGTGATATATCTGGTTACCCGTATGTTGTAAGACACTTGTTGTTGAACGGGTCATATTTAGCGTTAGCTGCAACGGCAGTATATCCAATAGCAACAATAAGAAAATGGAAGAAAAAGAAACGGACAACGAAACTAATAATCCTTGACATTATGAGGCATGGCATATTTCCACTACTGTTACTCTGTTTGCCATATATAGTAGGTGTTCCATTATGGGTAGTATGGTATTTTGTAAAAGACTTGTTCATTGTTTTGTTGGTAAATTCAAGTTTACTTTTGGTTATGGGCTTATACAAAATATTATTTGCGATATTCAAGACATGACAAACTACGTGCTGTTATTTCTCTGAATTACAAAATGTAACTGTCAACCATAAAACGCCCATGTGAGAGAAAGGGGGAAATCACCTATGCCTTGCGCAGAAGCATATAGAGAACAGATTATGTATACTTTCAACAGCTATTGTAAGACCGTCATACGCTTTGCAGCTATTAGAATGGAGCGGACGAAAGCGGGGGCAGGATTGAAAAAATCCTGTTCCCCGTTTTCGGTGGCGAAATGGCAACGGCTACGAAATCAAGGGACTGACAATGACAAGTCCTACCGTCAAGCTTATTGGGTTCTTTGGCTTTGCAGGAAACGCACAGCTCTACAATATTACGTTGCGTGACCTTGACATCGAAACCGCAGGCGGTCAGGGCAAGTCGGTTGGCGCTATTTGCGCCAGAGCCACTGACTGCAAGATCCACAGCAACGAAGTGTACTCTATTTACGACTAAATAGTAGCCAGTGGTTCAAGAGGGGGCTTTCTATACTGACAAGCCCCCTCTCTTTTATTACCCAATACCTGTAGACCGCCGGAGTGACCGAGAATTTACGGAAAGTCACCAGCTATGCCGCCAAACAAGAAGCCCGGTTTATGAAGCTCCTAACCGAGCAGACCGAGGACGGGAACCAACGCCGGAACGCCACCAAAAAGAAAGAACTGGAAGCGGCGGAAAAGCGGATTGCGGAACTCTCCGCTATCTTCAAGCGGCTGTATGAGGACAGCGTGACCGGGGATGTGCAATGGAATGCACAATACCCAGGCCCACATTGGAAAAGCCCATGCCTGCCACATACTGGCCCAGGGCCATGTCCGTCCTGCTCCCGGGGGGAGGGGTTCCACCGCCCCTCTCAGAGAGCGGCCCTTTATGGCAAAAAATTATTTTACAATGCCATGGGCCAGCAGGGCCTCCTTCCACACCTTGTAGGATGCGGTTTTCAGGTGCAGGCCATCCCGGGCCTGGCTGTCCTGAAGATTGCCCGCAGCATCTACAAAATAAGCATTCAAATCCAGATAAAAAATATGCTCGCCGTCGGCCAGAGCCGCTAAACTGGTGTTGCGCTCCCGGATCTCGTCATTGTTGAATTTGGGATGCTCCGCGGTGTAGGAGGAGGTCACTGCCAGAATGGACTGGATCACAATACCGGCATTGGGCTGCTTCTCCTGCACATGGCTCACCAGAGAACTGTAGGATGAAATATAACTCTTACGCTTTGACCCTATATCATTGATTCCCAGCATGATATAGACAGCGTCATATTGTCTGACATCCAAAAGAGCGTCCAGCGTGACCCCGTTCATATCCTTGCTCAGAGCCTCGCTGGCTCCCATGCCGTTTATACAAAAGTAGGTGGCATTTTTCAGGTTTCCATACATGGACAGCCCCACGGTCAGGGAATCCCCGATGAAAAGCACATTGTCATAATAACTCTTGTCCACCGCTCCAAAACTGCCCACGGACTGAACAATCTCCAGTTCCACCGGCTCCTCGGCCAGATAATCATTGGAGGCGTACCCTATGCTTCCATAATAATCAATACGATACCAGCCTGTCTCATTGCAGACACCTGTGGCCTTGACCACCTGATTCCGATAGAGACCGCCAATCTTGCCTCCGTCTATGGATGGCTGGTCACGCACCCGCAGGGATGTCTGCGCATAGAGGGTCATATCCAGATCTGTATAGGTATATGGGTCTGCCACCTCCTCGGGGAGATCCCCCTCCCCCTGCCCGTCTTCCTCCTCCGTCCAGGAGGCCACAGGCTCTCCCACCATAGCCTCCTCATCGGGCAGAAGCTCTTCCGTCCCTATTTTCTTTGGCTTATGCAGCATAATGTCATTCCCTGCATCTCCCGGCGTAGAAAAGAAAAGCCAGAAACATAAGACTGCCATCAGCACAATGGTAGTGGCAAAGAGTACGCAGACTGTCACACCCAGAATATGCCTGTTGACACGCCAGTTCTTTGCCAGCGCTTTCTTTATCATTTCCTTCCTCCTTATTTTATGGTAAACAACATTGAAAATCATCCTTGAACTCCTACAGAAGCTTTCGCAAATGTTATTGCAAATACTGCGGGGATACAGCCTCCATGTCGTTTGCCATAGCTTCGCATATTCCCTGCCGGTACAGAACTCCTGTAATGAATATCCGTCCGCTCCGGCATCCGGATATTTATCTTTGTTCCAGACAGGAATATGCTGATCTAAAATTTTAGAACCTTTTCTGCAAAACATTTCACTTATTATACTACCTGAGTTTCTTTTTTGCAACTGGGATTTATGCAAAGCAATCGCAAAATACGACAATAATAAGGCTGCGCATGCAGCACAGCCTTATTATTCCTATATTCGCACCAGTTCCCGGCAGCGGTTCAAAGCAGCATACAACTCCTGGCACCGGGGCATGGCCAGGTTGCCCGGCAGGCTCTCCCGCCCCGGGCAGAAAGCGGCAAAACCGTTTTTCGCCACCTCCCCATACAATGCCTCCACGGCCTGCTGCATGGTCTTACGCCCGTCAAAAAGGCGACACTTCATATGTTTGATCATATGGGACAGGGCTGTCAGCTGCTCGCTGTCCACCAGCTGCTCCACATAACGCATATCCACAGTCTCTTTATTGATAGAAAATCCGTCCAGCCCCATGGTCTTCATCTTGATCCGATCGTCTTTGGCAAAAGCCTGATCCGCCTTAA
>CAMWSA010000105.1 GCA_947176785.1 uncultured Lachnospiraceae bacterium | reverse complement strand
AAGTGGAGGTGCGTGAGGGGATGTTTCGCCTGAGTGTGTTGTTGGTCATTCCACAGAAAAAAGAGTAAACCCGACAAAAGGTGTCAGATAAAAGGGTGTAAAAATGTCTTGACTTGAAGTGTGCTTTAAGCTGTATACTATGTTTATGGCTATTTTATATTCTTTAATGACAGATGTCAAGCACACCCCGTCTGGTTCTACAGGATTTGGGCGGAGAATTGAGAGAGGAGAAGCATATGGAAAAGGCAAAGGTTTATTTTACAAAGGAGATCACACCGGAGGCTGTAATCAGGATGTATGAGGCGCTGGGAAAGGAGCTGCCGGGCAGGGTGGCGGTGAAAGTCCACTCCGGCGAGAAGGGCAACCAGAATTATCTGCGGCCTCAGTTTATGAAGCCCATGGTGGAGGCGGTAAAGGGAACCATTGTGGAGTGCAACACTGCCTATGACGGGGCCAGGAATTCCACGGAGAAGCATAAGATGCTGATGATGGAACACGGGTGGAGCAGGTACTTCCAGGTGGACCTGATGGACGGGGAAGGCCCGGACCTGGTTCTTGCCATCCCCGGCGGTAAGGTGCTGCGTGAGAACTATGTGGGCAAGAACATGGCAAACTATGATTCCATGCTGGTGCTGTCCCATTTCAAGGGGCATCCCATGGGGGGCTTCGGCGGGGCCTTGAAACAGCTGTCCATCGGCTGCGCCTCCAGCCAGGGGAAATGCCTGATCCACTCCGGGGGAAAGACGGGCGACCAGGCTATCGTGTGGGAGAATGTGGCGGAGCAGCACGTTTTCTGCGAGGCCATGGCGGACGCCGCCGGGAGTGTGATGGAATACTTCAAGGGGAATACGGCCTTTGTCAATATGGTGTGCAATCTGTCCGTGGACTGTGACTGCTGCGCCGTGGCGGAGGACCCCTGCATGAAAGATATCGGGATCCTGTCCTCCCTGGACCCGGTGGCGCTGGACCAGGCGTGTATGGACCTGATTTACCAGTCGGACGACCCGGGCCGCGATCATTTCCTTAAGAGGGTGGAGTCCCGGCATGGCACTCACACCATCGACGCGGCGGCACAGTTAGGATTCGGTACAAAAGAATATGAGCTTATCACTGTGTAAGGCACAGGGGAGTATTACTCCACTGCCTCAATCGAGGTGACAATCTCCATTCTGGCTATGGCCCGCAGGGGGACGGCGGTGGCCAGCAGACAGCCCGCCACGGAGAGTGCCGCCGCTTCCAGAATATGGAGGAAGGGGACAGCCACAAGCTGCAAGGTATCCGTGGTTGCGGCGTTTATGAACATGGTGCAGACATATCCCAGCAGGCCGCCCGCCACGGAGGCGATCATCCCGTAATAGGCCCCCTCCCACAGAAAGGTCCGATAGAGGCTGCCGGCGCTCATGCCGATGGCGCGCTGCATACCGATTTCGGATATGCGGGTGTGGATGTTGCTGTATACGGTGTTGATGATGTTCAATATGCCGATCAGCCCGATAAAGAGGATCAGCCCCCAGCAGAGCATATGAATCTGTTCAAAGCTCTCCGCCAGCTGGCTGTCGGCCTGCCGGTAGGAAAGCCAGTGGCTGCCGGGATTTTTGCCGCACCAGCCCTCCAGCCACTCCGCAAATTCTTCCTGCCCGTCCTCTGAACGCAGCGTGGGATAGACCTCTGCGTAGCGGTCTGTGCCCGTCAGGCTGTCGTATATCTCATTGTTTACAATGATCTGCACGCCGTTTGTATAGCCCTCGTTGTTAATGGTGACTCCCTCCTGGGCGATGCCCACCACACGGAGCTTATGACCGTTTACAGAGATGGTGTCGTTGTACTTTAGTGTGGTAGTCTCTACACTATTCCCCCCATAGGAGAAGGGGATGGGATTTTTGACAATACATGCCGTCCCGGAGCGCAGCTGCTGCAAATCCTGCCGGGAGAGTCCGTCCGCACAGGAGACCAGGCGGGCGTCGTCCACCCCTGCGATATGAAATGCCTCCCAGGATTGCAGGGAAAAATCCAGCGCCAGGGGAAGCTTCCCGTCCTCGTCCTGGGTATAAGTGGACAATTTGGTGGTGGACAGGCTTTCCACCCACTCGTTATCAAGGATTTCCTGCACGCTTTGGGGGTCCATTCCCAGGCTTTCACTGGTGACGGAATAATCGCCCAAATGCATATTCTTTACATCGCTGCTGGCATCGAGAATGGCGGTAAAGCCTTGCAGGGCCACATACACTGTGATACTCATAACCAGGGAGAGGACGGTGATAACGGTCCTGCCCCGTCCCCGTTTCAGGTTCAGTCTTGCATAGTAGGCTTCAAAATTGCGGATTTTCTTTATCCTCCTGCTGCGGCGTTTGATTTTGATACTCTGTCCGGACATGGCCACAGTGGGGGAGACATGGGCGGCATAACGCGCTGCCGGGAATGACGCCAGCATTGCGAACAGCAGCGTTATGGCGGCGCTCACAAAATAAAGGGCTATATTGCCGCCGCTTGCGGCGCGGATGGCTCCGTTTAATTCCGTCGTGTTCTCCGCCATAAACAGTGCGGGATTCAAAATCCCCGTGGCGGCGATCAAAATACCTTTTGCGGAAAGTGTGCCGGCCAGCAGCCCCAGGGGAATGCCGATGCCGCACAGGATCAGCAGCTGGAGCGAGACCAGGCGGTAGAGCTGTCCCCGTTCCCCGCCGATGGCGCGCAGCGTCCCGTATTCTTTGACGCGTTTTGCCACGGCGATTTTTAATATATTATAGATGACCAATCCGGCGGCCAGCAGCACCAGCGCCCCCACCAGACAAAGGGCCAGCGCCATAAAGGAAAATCCGTTGTCAGGCTGGGACGTTTCCGCTTCCGCATAGGAGATGCCCAGAGCGTTAAGCAGAAGCCAGTTGTACTGTATATTCTTCGGGTCAAGGGCAAGATGCTCTGCAAGCTCCTCCACAATGTCCTGGAAATGCGCGGTATCCCTTGTCTTAAAATCGGTGGAATAGAGCAGATATTCCGCCGGCAGCAGCGCGGCGGCGCTGCCGGAGCCCAGCACGGCTTCCAGAGTCCCTGTGGAGTAACCGATATAATTGCTTTCCAATATGCCGCAGACAGTGTATTGTGCGGTATATTCATACTTTGGCAGAAGCCCGCTCATGAGAGAGATGCCGGCCTGCAGGGAAATCCGGTCCCCAACCCGGAGCTCCCTGCCCAGATATTGCAGGGCGTTTTCCGGCAGGGCGATCTCCAGCGGGGCTTCCGGCAGCCGCCCCTCCTTTACCCTTCCGATCCAGGGGTAGGCGTCCAGGGCGTTATCCAGATATTCCCGGGCAAAGAGGGTCAAACCGCTGTTTCCCAGAGTTGTGCTGCTCACGGTGATTATGGAGCCCACGTCATACAGGCGGGGATCTTCTTTTAACCAGGCCGTCTGCTCACCGGTCATCTGGTGAAAGGTGGCGTAGCGGTCCCCGTTCAGGGAGGCGGCCTGCTTTATCCGCATGTCCTGCAAAATGCCCAAAGACCCGCTGACGGCGGTGGTCATAACGCTGGAGAGGATCACGGCAAGCAGAATGAGAGCCGCCATAATTTTTTGTGCCTTAAGTTCTTTTACGGCCAGGGAAAGATAGGTTTTCATCATGCAGTCACCTCCGAAAGTTCTCCGTCGATGATAGTATAACGACGGTCCGCCATCTGGGCCACGCGGGGGTCATGGGTGATGATCACCAGTGTCTTGTGCATCTTTTCCCGGATATTGCAGAGCATTTTCATCACCTCGCCGCCGCTTTTGCTGTCCAGATTCCCGGTGGGTTCGTCGGCGAAGATAATGTCAGGCTTCGCGATCAGCGCCCGGGCAATGGCCACACGCTGCTGCTGGCCGCCGGACAGTTCATGGGGCAGGTGGGAGAGGCGTTTTTCCAGGCCCAGGAGAGCGGCAAGTTCTTGCAGATAAGCCTCATCCGCCTGTTTTTTATCCAGAAGCACCGGCATGAGGATATTCTCGTGGGCGGTCAGAACGGGAAGCAGATTGAACTGCTGGAAGATAAATCCGATTTTCCGGCGGCGAAAGGCGGACAGCTTGCGGTCGCTGCCATTGTGAATATCAGTGCCGCCGTAGAGTACGCTGCCCGAGGAGGGCCGGTCCAGACCGCTGACAATGTGCAGCAGGGTGCTTTTCCCGCTGCCCGAGGGTCCCATGATGGAGAGGAAATCCCCCTCGCGGATGGTCATGGACGCGGCGTGCAGGGCCACAACCCGGCTTTCGCCGGCACCATAGACTTTTGAGACATCTTTTACCTGAATTTCCATAAAACAATACTCCTTTTCGATAGATTTTGTCCCTGTAGGGAACGCTTCGCATTCATCTGCGTTAGAATAGAGTGTAGAGGGTAAATCTCAAAAATCTCTCAAGGTTTCATATTTTTTTGAACCGGATCGGAAAGGGAGCGGTTTCAGCTAATCAGTAAGCGGGCGGTGACGGCTGCACCCGTCTCGCTGTTTTGGATTGTCACCGTGCCTCCATGTTTTCCGGCCAGAAGCCGGGAGGTGTACAGGCCCATTCCAAAATGTCCCGCATCCTCCGCACCTTTTTGAAATGGGCGGATACCGTTTTGAATATAGGCTTCGGGGAAGCCCTGGCCGTCGTCGGTCACGGCCAGGGTAAGCTGTCCCCCGTCGGTAAAGCAGGAAATACGGATCTGCCGTCGGGCAAACCGAAGCGCGTTTGTCACAAGGTTTTCCGCAATCTGGAACAGGACGGAGGAATCGACCAGGACGGTACCGGAACAGGGCTTCGTCTCAAAATATATCTGTTTCCCGCTGTCTGCCCCCACAAACCGCAGCATGTTTTCCAACTCCAAAACAATGTCGCTCCAGGCGGCGGCCTTCCGGGCCAGGGGGATTTCCTCCAGGCTCTGGATGCTGCTCATGGTCTCCACATAGCGTTCAATCCTGTCTGTGTAACTCTCGATCAGGGATAGCTGCTCCGTCAGCGTCTCCCTGCCCGCCGCGCCTTTTAAAATCCCCTGCCTTGCCAGCTTTGCAGAGCCTTTCAGGACAGTGACAGGATTTCGCAGATTGTGTGAAAAGGCGGCATTCAGGCGCTTGCGCTCCTGGGCCTGCCGCCACAGCTTCCGGTTGTTGTCCAGCAGTTCTCTCCGCATGGCCTCAAAGGCCACACAGAGTTGTCCCAGCTCGTCCTGGGAGTCTGCTTCCATTGTAAAATCCAGGTCGTTGTCCATGATGCGGGAGGCACCCTCCGCCAGCGTTTTCAGAGGCTTTTGCAGCTTCAGGCGGTAGAACATGGAGGAGGTGGAGAGCAGGGCCGCTGTGTAAATCAGCACCGGCAGGGCAATCTGCAAAGCGGAGAGGAGAATGCTGATTTTGTTGGGAGTATAGGCTGATGCCGGTGCCTCTGTCACCATTACAGGGTCGGAATAAACGATAAGAGTACCCTCCTGGGGAGCCAGGACAGAATTTAACTTCATGCATCCCCAAAAAGAAAGGAGGGACAGGACAAGGGCGGCGGCGCTGTTTACCAGGGCGATTGTAAACAGGGATTTTTTCAGGCTCATGTGTTTGATCCGTTCCATCTATAACCCACCCCCCAGACAGTTTCGATATAGTTGTGAAGCGACAGGGCGGAAAATTTAGCCCGTATTTTCCGAATGTGTTCCATGACAGTGTCACTGCTGCCGTCACCCTCCAGCCCCCAGACGGCCTCATAGATTCTCTCTCTGTCAAACACCTGCCCGGCATTGACAGAGAGCAGTTCCACAATGTCAAATTCCTTTTTGGAAAGGGAGACGGCGGCTTTGCCAATGGTGATTTCCCGCCTGGCGTAGTCGATGGCCATGTTGTGAAAAAAGCGCAGGGCGGATTGCTCCTGCCTGCGGTTCTCCCGGCGCAGATGTGCGGCCACCCTTGCCCCCAGTTCGTCCAGGTCAAAGGGTTTTACAATATAGTCGTCAGCCCCCACGGAAAACCCCCGGATCTTGTCCGCCGTCTCGATGCGGGCGGTCAGAAAGAGGATGGGGCAGGAGATATGGTCTCGGATGGTCTGGCAGACGGTGAGCCCGTCCATATCCGGCATATTGATATCCAGCAGCACAAGATCCGGCAGACAGGATATTTTTCGCAGGGCTTCCTGGCCGCTGCAGGCCGTGACTACCTGGTAGCCGGACATTTCAAAGTAGGTTTTCATGACGGCGACAATGCCTTTTTCGTCATCAACCAGCATTATTTTCTCATTCATGGGGACGCCTCCTTTTGCGGCAATCTATAGTATACGAAATAACAAATTTCTGCTCTCGGCTCTGCAAGAGCCATATATGGAAGCTTTACAGGACCGAAAGCGAAATTTCTAATCTGTATTTTCTCATATAAATCTCAAGTTTTTCTCAACTTATACGCAAATTACTAATCATAGCATAATCAGTGCCCCTTCCCAATTATACAAAACGAGTCAGAGCCTTGAAATTTACAGGTTAATCGAATAGAATAGATATATCCGGTTTTGTGACTGTCATTATGTGGGCTTGCGCAGGTGAAAGAAGTGTTGCTCCGTGTACGTGCCGGGGAGCATATGCGCAGGAGTGAGAGAAAGCATGGGGAAATGGGGGAAGGTACTTGAGTAAATTTCAGGACAGCAGGTTTTGGGGAAAAATGATTCTGATTGCGCTCATATTTTTATGCCTTGCAGGCTGTGGCCGGGGGGAAGAGACGGCAAAGACACAGAAGCCGGGAGAGCGACTGATGAGGCGGAGCCAGAGAGAAGTGGCTGAAAGACACGGAGCGGGAGAGAACCGGCCCGGGCCGGGCCAGTCCTATGCCAGGGAAATTCCTATCGACTTTCCCTTTTATGAGTCGGATCCCTATGTGCTTGTTATGGAAGTGCCTGCGGATGCTGCGGGGGAGTATGTGCTGAAGCTTTACGGTGAGGCAGGGGCGGTCTTACAGCGGATTCCCTGCGGCCGGCTGGCGGAGCCCATCACTTTTTCCTATGACGGCATTTTCTACGGGCATTGGACGGATCTGGAAGTTTTTCCCGACGGCTCCGACACGGGGCTGCTGTTTGAATGGGAGGAGGAGCGTTTTTCCCGGGAGGCGGTGGAAGTTCCCAGGTATGCGGAGGTTCGTAACAGGGCCATGCTCACTGTCAGGGAGGACGGGAAGAGGCAGGAAAAATGTATATACCAGCTGAATGAGTTCAGGAAACAGGCGGAGGAAGTCCGCACATGGAGCCTGGACCGGGAAAGCGGTTTGCTTTTGATAGGGGACAGCTTAAGGCGGCAAAGCCTGTTTGAAGGGAATGTGTCTCTGGATGAGGAGGGAGTCCCCGGAAATCTGGAGTATTATGAATATCTTTTTTGGGAGGGCCGCAATCTGCTGTGGGATTATTCGGACGATCCAGTGGTCCGGGCCTGGGTGTCGGAGGAGAGGACGGAGGGAGAGGATGCCCGGGGGCTGGAGAGCTTTGAGATGGTACAGAACCAGGTGTTTGGCAATCCGGGCCACACGGCGGAATATGAGAGCCGCCAGGCGTTTCTGGAAAGCTGCGGTTATGCGGGGGAGGAGCCGGTCTACCAATATTTTGACAGGTTTCAGAATCTTCAGCTGGAATTATACCGGGACAGGGAGAACCGGAAATTCTATGGAATCGCTTATCTGCGCCGGGTCAACTGCCACAGGGAGAGCGTGGCGGAGTTGTTCGGCTTTACGGTCTGCGGCCTGGGCGACCGGGAGTGGGAGGAGGGAGGGGCGTTCTCTCTGCTGTCCGCAGACGGAACCACCGGGGAGGGGCTGGTGGGAGAGTACCGGGAGAAGCTGGAGTACACGGAGAGCGGAAAGCCGGATTATTTTCTCTCCCAGGGGCTTATGGAGGAGTGCGGGGTGGATGTGTTGGGCAATCTGCTGGAGATCAATTTCCTGTACCGGGAGGACGGCACGCTGTTCTGCCGTGACTATCACCATGACGCGCGTACGTTCGGCTCCACGCTCTGCAGTTTGGAAAGCCTGTATGACGAACGGGAGCGGGTGGTCTATGAGACCGGCTATATCACCCACGGTTTTTGCGAGTACTACTATATCTATGAGGATGAGGGGCAGAAGCCTGCCTATATGCTGTATCTGGACTATAATGGGGGGTATGCGATACCAAGGATGGTTCGGTATCGCTGATTCCCGGGAGGCTGCCCTGCCACGGGCAACGGTTGACGGGGCGCAGCGTTTCCTTTTTGCGGTATGCTGCGCCCCGCAAAAGGCACCTTCGGCTCATTCAAAAATCTGCAAGGGCGTATTTGGGGCCTATCATTTGCGGCCTCCCAACCCTGATTGGCAGGAAATCAGTACTTCAGATTTCCGCTTTTCACCTGTTCCATGTAGCTTCTGATACCCTTTTCCTCTTCCTCATCGTAGACATACGACAATTGCCCGGCCACATCCCGGGCCGTGTCCCCGAACAGTGACAGCATTTCAAAAGCGGCGTCCCACATGTGCCCGCTGTCGGCGTCGGGATAGGTTTTTCTGAATCTGTCATAAAAGTCCGGCGGCAGCATTTTTTTAAGATACTTTCCGTTCTTTCCGGCGGAAACCGAGAAGTGATTGCGGCCCCCTACATACCAATTGAGCATCAGGATCAGCATGTCCCGTACATAGTGATTGAGTTGTTCCATGGCGTAAGAGAGTTCGTCCCTGGCGATGCCCTTCGCCACATTGTTCAGACACCAGTGGAACTCGTTGCAGCAGTCGGAAAAACGCTTCTGATCCGGCTTTTGGATGTACCAGAAATCCTTTTTGACCTCAATCCGTGGAAAGTTCCCGTCCTTGTCCAGCAGTAAAACGGCAGGCTCTCCGTCGTCCACATAGGGATCGGCGGTGATCTGTAAATCAATTCGGTTTCCGTCCGGGAACAGCATTAAATAGACATATTTGCCGTCACGGTCCGGCGGAATCAATCCCATGCTTTCCGGCCTTTGCAGCAGAGCGGGCTTCCCGAACTTATCTTCGATCCAGGACATGTTATCCCAATAGGGCTTCACGTCCTTTACAAAATAGACAATATCGAAATCCTGGTAAATGTCCGTCTCGCAATCGGGATTTGCCCGGGAGCCTGTCATAAGGACCGCTCTGATATTTTCGTCCTCCCTTGCGGTGTCCAGGATCAGTTCTGTTATTTCATTTGGTGTTCTCAACGGTAGTTCCTCCTGATATATTTTTTGATCGGCTGCTTCGATTATAGCACAGGCGTCCATGGGGGTTCAAGGCATATTGTGTTATACGCACGAGCGGTTGGATTTTCCTTTCTGCACGTCCCATGCTGCCCGGTCATGTAGCACGGGGCGCGCAGGAGCAGGAAAAGCCTGGTGCCCATGCGTATAAGTGTGTCGGGAAAATATGGTGGTAAGCGGAACGACCGGGAAAGAGAGGGATCCAGGGGGGCGGATTCTCTCCCGTGCGGACAATGGTGTGTTTGCTTGGAGCTCTTTATAATATGGCCGATGTATGGTAATCTGAAAACTTCGATTGACGAGGGGATAAGGTTATGATATAACGTAAATATATACAGCTGTGTACAGCGAATTGGATTTCCGTGAAAAAGTATCCCGCAACGGCCTCAAGCCATAACGGTATTTAGGCTTACCAAGACTCATAAGGGTACCTTTCATAAATAATAGAGGAGGCCGGCAGCTTTTTCGCCGGAGACAAGGATGCCCTGACCGTGGCAGAATTGATCCGGAACCGTGTACAGCTGTACCTGAATGAAAGAAGCCGGTAGGATGTGATGAAAATATGTGCAGGATAAATAAATTAAGGAATCCCCGGGATGCGGCGGCTTTGTTTGCGGGCTGGCAGGAGACCATGATCGACTCCTGCCTGCAGGGTGTCATGGGGGAGGTATATGCCACATCCTCCCGCTCTGCCATGGCCATACTGGGAGATTTTTGCTTTTTGGCAGGGGAGCCGGATGCAGGGCTGGTAGCTTATAAGCCGGAGACGTGTGACAGGGATTTTATAATTATGGTTCCACAGAGTTCTGCTCAGAGACAGTCCGCAGAAATGATGATCTCGTCGGAATTCTCTCAGGAGCGGCCTGGTGGAAATGGGATCTTGCCGGGTTCCTCCCCGAGAGAGTCCGGTGGAAATGGGATCTTGCCGGATTCCTCCAGGAAAGCATCCTGGGAGAGCTTGATCCGGCAGATCTATGGGGATAAGGTTCGCCAGGTGACTCGTTATGCCATCAAGAAAGAGGGACATGTATGGGATTTGGGAAAGCTACAGGAGGCAGTGTCCGGCCTGTCCCCCGAATACACTCTGCGCCTGATTGAGGAAGAACTTTATCAAAAGTGTATGGAAAATGACTGGAGCCGGGATCTGGTAGCCCAGTACAGAGACTATGAGCAATATCGGAAGCTGGGGCTTGGCGTGGTAATTCTGCTGGGGCAGGAGATCGTTGCCGGGGCCT
>CAMWSA010000104.1 GCA_947176785.1 uncultured Lachnospiraceae bacterium | reverse complement strand
TTTTATGCAATATGACAGTGAGAATTTCAAAATTTAACCTTTTGACACCCTAATCCTAAGACAAAATAAAATAGAAGGAGAAACCAACATGACTTTCAATGATATTTTCAAATCCAGTTTTCTGGAAAACATAACCGCCGTCAGTCTTTTTGACATGATGCTGGCACTGGTCCTTGCCTTTGGACTGGGCCTGTTTATCTTCCTGGTCTATAAAAAAACCTATCAGGGGGTTATGTACTCCTCCAGCTTCGGCGTTACCCTGATCGCTCTGACCATGATTACCACATTGGTGATCCTGGCAGTGACGAGCAATGTGGTCCTGTCCCTCGGTATGGTGGGTGCCCTGTCCATTGTCCGCTTCCGCACCGCCATCAAAGAGCCGCTGGACATTGCGTTCCTGTTCTGGTCTATTGCAGTGGGCATCGTGCTGGCGGCGGGAATGATTCCGCTGGCCGTGATCGGCAGCGTCATAATCGGCGTTATTCTTCTTGTCTTTGTCAACCGCAAGTCACATTTCAATCCATATATTGTGGTCATACAGTGTGACGGCCATGCCAGCGAGCTTGCGGCTAAGTCCTACCTGAACGAGATGACACGGCGCTGTACCGTCAAGAGCAAAAGCGCCCGGAAAGGCAGCCTGGAGCTGACTCTGGAGATTCGTTTAAAAGACGACGATACGGACTTCATCAACACACTGTCCGAAATGCAGGGCATTAACAGCGCGGTTCTGGTCAGCTATAATGGAGACTACATGGGATGAGGAGGTATTTACGTGTCAACACATACAAAAATAGACAGGATTTGCATTGCCGCCATCTCCCTGGCCGTTGCACTGACAGTCCTGCTGGGTTGCGGCATGGCCCCCGGGATTATATCCGCTGCCAGTGAAGCAGGTAGCAGCGGTCTGTTTACCGCAAATGATATGAATGCGGATTGGGATGCCTCCGCCGCCACTAAAATCATGCTGTCCGACCAGGGCAGCACAATCAGCGGAAATGGAGCCTATGTGCTGGACGGCAACGTCCACATTCTATATGCGGGCCACTATGTGCTTACCGGCCAACTCACAGACGGGAGCGTGATTATTGAAGCGGACAAGAGCGATAAAATATGGCTATTGCTGGACGGGGTGACACTTCACTGCGAGGATGACGCCGCCATACGGGTCGAGCAGGCGGGCAAAGTGTTTCTGACACTGGCGGACGGCACGGAGAATATTTGTTCCTCCGGCCCGCAGTTTAATGCGGACATAGCTGCTACAGGGGTGGACGGAACGATTTATTCCCGGGACGATCTGACGATCAACGGAACCGGCGCTCTTGTGGTAGACGGGGCATACAATCACGGGATCGTATGCAACGATGATCTGGCGATTACCGGCGGAAGCATCACCATAAGCGCCGTGCAGGACGGTATCCATGCCAATGACAGCGTGCGTATCCGGGACGCCGCGATCACCGTCTCTGCCGGCGATGACGGCATCACCGTGTCAAATGATGACGAGACTGCATTTCTCTATGTCGAATCCGGAAATATTACCATTTCGGAATGCTATGAAGGACTGGAGGCCATAGATATCACCATCGCGGGCGGAACCATTCATATCCTGCCCACAGACGACGGAATCAATGCCAACGGTAGCGGGGCCGGTTCTGTCATACGCATCACGGGCGGCGACATTACAATTGTAAACGCTTCCGGCCGGGATGCAGACGGGTTGGATTCCAACGGAAGTATTTATATTGAAGGCGGCAGAGTATTCATCAGTGTAACAGGCAGCGGCGGGAACAGCGCTCTGGATTACGGGATTGAGAACGGCGGCGAGTGCGTGGTCACTGGCGGTACCGTGGTCGCCTGTGGCGGCAGTGCCATGGCGGAAGGCTTTGATGAGAATTCCCCACAGGGTTTTCTGATGTACAACACATCTGCCGAGGCCGGTGCCACAATAAGCCTGAAAGACTCCCTTGGCGAAGAACTTCTTTCCGAAGAAATTCCCTGCGGCTTTTCCTCTGTCGTACTCAGCTTGCCCGGGCTGAAGGTGGGAGATGTCTGTACGCTTACCATTGACGGCACAGAGGAGCAGATTACCATTGATAACCTTTCCTCCTCCGGCTTCAGCCCCATGGGGATGTTCGGAGGCGGCAGGCGCAATAACATGGGGGCTCCCGGCGGCATGGAACACCCTGATGGTATGGGTTCACCCGGTGGCATGGAACCTCCTGGCGACATGGTTTCTCCTGATGGTACGGTTTCACCTGACGGCATGTAGCCTCCGGAAGTGATGTTTTCTCCTGTCGGCTTGGAACCTACTGGTGGTATGATTTCTCCTGACTGCTGGGATCCTCCTGACGGAATGAAGCCTACCAATGGTATGGTTTCTCCTGACGACATGGAGCCTTCTGATGGTATGATTTCTCCTGACGGCGTGGAACCTCCTGATGGCGTGGGTTTTCCTGACGGCATGGAACCTCCTGATGGCATGGGTTTTCCTGACGGCATGGAGCCTCCTGATGGCATGGAACTTCCTGACGATACGGTTTCACCTAACGGCATGGAGCCTTCTGACGATACAGTTTTTCCTGACGGCATGGAGCCTTCTGACGATACGGTTTCACCTGACGGCATGGAGCCTTCTGGCAGGCCGGATATGAGCGGGAGCGAAAATTGGCCGGACAGGCAGGAAATACGGGAGGCCAGTTCAAGACCGTTTACCCCCGGCACAGGAGAAGAACAGCGGGGACGGGGACAGACCTCTCCCGGGGAGGTGGTTTCCGCATCTGCTATTTCCGGTGATACATTGCTTTTGCTGGGCATTTCCGTGTTTGCTCTGCTGGTGGGCCTGCTTTTCGCTGTGAAAACAAAACATTGAATAAACGGAAGGGGCTGTGAAAAGAGTCTTCCCTGCGCTTCGGAAAACAACATTTTTTGATGTTCTGTGTTGTTTCCGGGCAGGGATATCCGACTTTCTTCTCAGCCCCTCCCTGATGCTCTCAACGGCCCTATAAGGGCATCCTTTCCAAACCTGATTCTTCAACGCTGTCCGCAATAAACTTTCCGGTTTATTCTGAAACCGAGGCGTTCTGCCGTCTGTATGTGTCATTATCCTTCCGGCTTAACTCACTCTCTGCCTGCGCCAGTTTTCTCTCCAGCTCCCGGACTTTTCTCTTATCCCCTGAGGCTGCTCTGATCTGCTGCTCCAGCTGCTGCTTTTTCTCTTTCAGCCTCCTGATTTCCCGGTCAACCTTATCCGTATTTGTGATACATTTTTCCGCAGGTTTTCCCGCATTATCTCCGTCTGCTTTGGGCTGCCTGCTGCCCCCGTGTCCATCCGGTCCGTCCCAATCAATTTTTGACCGCTCTCTCCCGTCCGCATTGCCGGCTTTATTCGGGTCATCAAAAAAGATTTTCCGGTTGCCGTTCTCGTCCTGCCCTATCCGGTACAACCCGGCAGGTTTGGCACCTGATTTTTCACTGCTGATATATTCAACATATGGATCAGGTGTCTTGTTGGATACTTTTGTATCATTTGTATCCCCGTTTGTTTCCTTTGCCTTCTCCTCCCTTTGTGCGGCCTGTTTTTCCTTCACCTGCTCCGCATAATGGGTTTTGGAAGGCTTGTAACCTCCATGGATTTCCATTGACATAAGTCTGCCTCCTTAAAATAAGTATTATCGGACAGCATTGTTCGCATAGAACTGCCCTCCATTTTCTATTTCGGGCGCTTACGGAGCCGGCTTAATCCATTTGCCGCGGGATGCTTTCCGGATGCTGTGGAATGCCTATACTCATGACCGATTAGATTTTCCTTCCGGTTTCCGCCAAAGCCTCGCAGAGGCCGCAGGATGACGGCGCACCTTATACGCCGCCATCGTGCGGTTTCCTCTGTTGTAGGCGCTCTGGATTTGCTGTATAATACGTATAACAAGTCAAATACTACACATAAACGCAAGCCCTGCACCAGAGAAACCGGATATATGGAGACGGAAGAGTTCACCCGCCGGGACTGGCTGTGAGACTTGTAGTCGAGAAAGGATGACGTGTATGATGAATGATTCCAGACGCAACAGACAGAACGGATTCCAGACCATGGGGCCCGACGGAAGCTGGCAGAACGGCGGCGCTCCAAGACCCCGGCACTCCGCCGGCAAGCTTCTGGGCATCTGCGCCCTGATCGCCGCGGCGCTGATCCTGGTCTTCGGCTCCACCTACCAGATTCGGGAGCAGGAACAGGCGGTGCTGATTACTCTGGGCCAGGCCCAGGCCGTCACTGAGCCGGGGCTGCATTTCAAAATCCCTTTTATCCAGAGCGTGCGTAAGGTCAACACTACCATACAGGGCTTCTCCATCGGCTATGACAGCGATTACAATACCTCAAGCGAGGACGAATCCCTGATGATCACCTCAGATTACAACTTTGTGAATGTGGACTTCTTTGTGGAATACCGGTACTCCGATCCCGTCAAGGCCCTGTATGCCTCCCGGGAGCCGGTGACAATCCTCAAAAATGTGTCCCAGAGCTGCATTCGGAGCGTCATCAGCAGCTATTCCGTGGACGATGTGCTGACCACCGGCAAAAACGAGATCCAGGCCGCCATCAAATCCATGATTGTGGCGCAGCTGGACCAGCAGGATCTGGGCATCCAGCTGGTCAATATCACCATACAGGACTCGGAACCGCCCACTGTGGAGGTCATGGAGGCTTTCAAGGCAGTGGAGACTGCCAAGCAGGGTAAGGAAACTGCGCTGAACAACGCCAATAAGTACCGCAACGAGCAGCTTCCCAAGGCCCAGGCCAGGGTAGACGGGATTATCAAGGACGCGGAGGCCCAAAAGACTGAGCGTATCAACGAAGCCACCGCCCAGGTAGCCCGCTTCAACGCCATGTATGAGGAGTATGTGAAAAATCCCATTGTCACCAGACAGCGTATGTTTTTTGAGGCCATGGAGCAGGTGCTGCCGGACTTGAAGGTCATTATCGAAAGCCCTGGCGGCAACATGCAGACCATCTACCCCATGGACTCCTTTACCAATCCCGTCCAGGACGGCGCTGTGGAAAGCTCCGGAGATCGTTCCAATCAGGCCGGGGAATATGACACACAAGCCGAAAACCAATGAATTTCCCCGCAGCAGCCCCGGTAATTTTTCCGGGAAAACGGATGCCCCTGCAAATCACGGCAGCCACGCATCCGAATCTGCATACATCCATTGACACGACAACAAAGTCACAGCCGCCTGGCTTCGGCCAACCCGGACTGTGACGGAAAGAGGTTAATATGAAGACAGCCAAGAGAGCAACCCTTCTGGTGGCCATACTGATTCTGCTGATCACAGGCGCCAATTGTCTGGTGATTACCAACGAAAACCAATACAGCCTGATCCGCCAGTTCGGCAAGATAGACCATGTGGTGGACCGCGCCGGAGTCAGCTTTAAAGTCCCTTTTATACAGAGCGTGGATACCCTGCCCAAAGAAACCCTGCTGTACGATCTGTCCTCCTCCGACGTGATCACCAGTGACAAAAAGACCATGATCTGCAACAGCTATATTTTATGGCACATCACCGATCCCCTGCTGTTCGCCCAGACTTTGAGCTCCTCCATCGGAAGCGCGGAGAGCCGTCTGGACACAGTGGTATACAATTCCACCAAGAACGTGATTTCCAGCACCACCCAGGACGAGGTGATCTCAGGCCGTGGCGGCACACTCTCTGACGCTATCATTGCCAGCATCGGCAACACGCTGGACCAATACGGCATAGAACTTCTGTCCTTTGAGATCAAGCAGCTGGATTTGCCCGGCGACAACAAGGCCGCCGTGTACGAGCGCATGATCTCCGAGCGTGACAATATCGCCGCCACCTACACTGCGGAGGGAAGTTCCGAGGCCCAGATCATCCGCAACACCACGGACAAGGAAGTGACCGTGATGCTGTCCGAGGCGGAAAAAGAGGCCGAGATCCTGATTGCGGAGGGCGAGGCCGAATACATGCGGATTCTCTCCGAAGCCTATGGGGACGAATCCAAAGCCGAGTTCTACTCCTTTGTGCGCAGCCTGGACGCCCTGAAAGCATCCATGACCGGCAGCAACAAGACCGTGATCCTTTCCCCGGATTCCCCTATTGCGGAGATTTTCTACGGGAGATAGTTTGACTGACGCATATCCTCTGCCAAAACCGTCTACTGCTAAAGTTTTATTTTGCAGAGGATATCCGGTGCCGTATGCTTATAGGAAAAACTGAAATCCGGCGGGGAGGCCATAATCCCCAGGAAGCGGAAAGCGGAATCCCAAAAGCTGACCGTTCAAAAGAGATATACTATCGGGAACGTTGGCATATTCATATCCAGAGGTTTTCCGCCGACAACAACTAATTCCTCCCTTCCATCGCATTCAGCCCTCCCCCGGTTTCCGGCAAATGGGATAGCCCAGAAACAGCCCCAGGCGGAAAACTACCTGGGGCTGAATTAATAGCTGCTGATTTATTCCACATCCTGCAGGGCGTCAAATCCCTCTTCTCCCGTGCGGACTTTTACCACACGTTCCACGCCGTATACAAAGATCTTGCCGTCGCCGATATGGCCGGTGTACAGGGCTTTCTTGGCCGCCTCCACCACGTCGCCCACAGGAATCCTGCTCACCACAACCTCCACCTTGATCTTGGGCAGCAGGGTGGCATCCATCTCAACGCCGCGGTATTTCTCACCGGCTCCTTTCTGAACACCGCAGCCCATCACATTGGTGACGGTCATGCCTGTGACGCCCAGGTCGTTCATGGCCTTTCGCAGGGCATCGTACCGGGTCATCTTGGCCACCACCACCACCTTGTGAATGCCTGTGCCTGCTGCCGTGGAAGCATCCACCACAGGGACGGCAGCATTTTTCTGGGCCTCGGATGCAGACACATAGTCGTCATTGCCCAGATCCGTGTTCTCATTGACACTCATGTTCATGGTGTTGGAGATATCCATGATGGCAAATCCTGCATAGGCGGAAACCAGTCCATGCTCTTTGGCATCCAGGCCCACGATCTCCTCTTCCTCCGTAACCCGCAGACCAAAGATGGCCTTGATAACCAGAAACACAAGGGTCATGGTCGCTGCCGTCCAGGCTGCCACGGAGCCAAAGCCCAGCAGCTGCAGTCCCAGCAGCTTGAAGCCGCCCCCATAGAACAGGCCCACCAGTTCATTGCCCGCGGCATCCGCAATGCCGTATCCGGGAGCCGTATTGGTGGCGAACAGTCCTGTGGCGATGGTGCCCCAGATCCCGTTCATCATATGCACTGCCACAGCACCCACGGGATCGTCAATATGCAATTTATAGTCCAGCAGCCATACGCCGAATACCACTAGCAGACCGGCCACGGCACCGATGACGATGGCACCGAACGCATCCGTCACATCACAGGGAGCCGTGATAGCCACCAGCCCGGCCAGAGAGGCATTCAGACACATGGATACATCGGGCTTGCCGTATTTGACCCAGGTGAATATCATGCATACCACTGTGGCAATGGCCGGAGCGATGGTGGTGGTCACAAAGATGGAACCCAGCTGTGCCATGGAAGTGGCCGCCGCACCGTTAAAGCCGTACCAGCCCAGCCAGAGAATGAACACGCCCAGAGCGCCCAGAGCCAGGTTGTGGCCGGGAAAGGCATTTACCTTAGTAACCCTGCCCCCTTTATCCCGGTTAAACTTGCCGATGCGGGGCCCTAACAGCCTGGCACCGATGAGGGCGGAGACGCCGCCTACCATATGGATGGCGCAGGAACCCGCAAAATCGTGGAAGCCCAGCTGTGCCAGCCAGCCGCCGCCCCAGATCCAGTGCGCCTCAATGGGATAGATCAGGGCCGAAATCACAGCCGAATACACACAGTAGGACAAAAATTTTGTCCTCTCCGCCATGGCCCCGGATACGATGGTGGCCGTGGTGGCACAGAAGACCAGGTTGAACACAAAGCTGGACCAGTCAAAGTTCTCATACGCCGTAAAAATATCAAACCCGGGCTTTCCGATGAAGCCCAGCAGATCCTCGCCCAGCAGCAATCCAAAGCCAATCAGAATAAACACCACTGTGCCGATACAGAAGTCCATCAGGTTTTTCATAATGATATTGCCGGTGTTTTTCGCCCTGGTAAAGCCCGCCTCCACCATGGCAAAACCCGCCTGCATCCAGAACACCAGTGCCGCGCCGATGAGAAACCAGACGCCGAACACCTCGCCGCTCACCGCACTCATAATCTCTTCTGTCATAATATTTCCTCCTCATTAGGGTTACACATGTTCCTGCAAGCACACGGGGCTTGATGCCAGGGAATATGCATTTACCCATAAAAAAACGATGCCGGGGCTTTTTCTTCATGGATGCCCCATTGCATCGTAGCTTTTTGGTGTGCCATATTCCGGCCGTGCGCACAGTTAATCTGCCGGAGTACGGAAAAAGCGCCTTGGAGTTCTCCAAAGCGCCTTTGCTTTACGGAAGTGAGTATACCACTGGATGCTTCTGGTGTCAAGCCTGTTTTTTACCAGGATAAGCCAGGGGTACTAAATCCTAAAGCCGGGGACTTGACAAAATGCATTTCATAATGCAAGATACCATTAAAAACTGAGCAAAAGGTGTGATGAAGCTCCGACATATCAGATGCCGCTAATCAAAGGCATTGATATGGTATGATCCGTAAAAAGCGGGGGAATCCATAAGACTGGAATATTATACTGACGGCGCTGAGATTTTCCAATTCCTGCCCGGCACATGCCGCATAATCTGACGTCATGCACCGGGCAGGAAGGAAAATCTAACCGCTCGTGAGTATAGAAGCCCCATGAAATAGGGCTTCGAGATTCCGAGAATCTATTAAAGAGATTGGGGGAAACATGAAATGGAGAAAAATACACTTGTGTTTGAATGTATGGGGTTAAAAGACGGCGGAAAGTTTCCGGTGGAGAATACCGGGCGGGGGAAAGACATTTCTCCGGAATTTATTATAAAAAACTTATCCCCACATGCCAGGTCATTTATTATCACCCTTGAAGATTTGAGCCATCCGATTAAAAGGTTTACACATTGGGTTATTTGGGATATTCCCGCAGCAGACAAAATTGCGAAAGCCATTCCGCCAGGAAAAACAGTACCGTCACCGGAGGGTGCAGTGCAGGGAATCGGATATGGATTTCACCGTTACGCAGGGCCAAAGCCGCCGAAAGGCAAAGCCCATAAATACTGTTTTCGGATTTATGCATTGGATTGCATACTATATTTAAAACCGTCTTCCACCAAAAGGAAGGTTCTAAAAAAAGCGAAAGGCCATATTATCCAGCAGGGAGAGCTTTGCGGTTATTTTGAATAAACCGCCCGGAACCCTGTTCCCCGTCGGCATTCCAATCCTGCGGCAGTCCGTACCTGTCAATGATGTCCAGAAGCTCCGGGTATGTGTAAAGCCGATGGCGAAATTCCCTGCCGTCGTTGACCCTGGGGCTGAATGTGGGCATGGAGTCTTACCTCCGAATCTTGATCTTGCTGAAAAAGCAATAATACACCCCAAAAAGTACCGTGGTGATCACCCAGGTCAGGGGGTAGCTGAAAATAATGGAGGTGATACCGGGGAAATGGGGCACCGCCGCCACAATCCACACCACTCGGATCAGGCACACCCCCGTCAGACAGATCAGCGTGGGAATCCAGCAGTCCCCCGCCCCCCGCAGAGCGCCGGAGAGGATCTCAATGCAGATATAGGTAATGTAGGTGGGCACCAGGAAACGGGTCATCTCCACCCCGATCCGCAGCACCTCCGCATCGTCGGTAAAGAGGGTATAGATGCCGCTGCAGGTCAGATACAGAAGGGCGGACACCACCACCGTGGACACCGTCGTCATGGCCAGACAGCTGCGGATGCCTTTTCTCACGCGGTCTATTTTCCCTGCGCCGTAATTCTGGCCCACGAAAGTGGTAACGGCAATGCCAAAGGCGCTTACAATCATCCAGAACACCACGTCCACCTTGCCGTAGACAGTCCATGCCGCCACGGTGTCCGTGCCCTCCCCATTGATGGCTGTCTGAATGATGATATTGGACAGGCTGTACATCACGGACTGCAAGCCTGCCGGAAAACCGATCCGGATAATGCGCTTGAACATTCTGCCGTCAAAGCCGATCTTCTTATACTCACGACCGGTCAGATTTTCCTCCCTGCACGGCGCATGCTGCCCGATTATGCTGCATGGGGCGTGCAGGAATTGGAAAATCTTAGCGATCCATGGTATAAGTTCCAGACGGTACATGTCCCTGGTGCGCACCAGCACCAGGATCACCAGCGCCGCACTGAGCAGTTGGGACAGAATGGTAGCCAGAGCCGCCCCTGCCACACCCATGCGCAGCACCACCACCAGCAGAATGTCCAGGACGATATTTGTCATACAGCTGGCTATCAGAAAATACAGGGGACGTCTTGAATTAACAACTTCCTTCATGATGACGGATCCAACATTGTAT